>JABXGY010000093.1 GCA_016550395.1 archaeon
AATTTACACAGCGAGAAGGATAGAAAAATCTACAGGGACCAGCAGCTATGGGAAATACGTTGTCGTGATATCGTGCGAACCACTACTGGGCTTGCCTATGACCTTCTTCAGGTAAAAGATACCGACTCAAACGACTAGAAATCACTTTAAATTTCCTTAAAGCTGCATTTAGTGATCATGATGTGAAACGCAATAGTGAAATACCATGGTGGTATTGATAAAATGGGATATCGGGTTTGTCAACCAACCAAGTCATTAAACAAACTAGCAAAGAAGCGCTTCTATCCATCCTAGCTAGAGCTGAACCGCTCATCGATGGGGACACGATTTTCCTTGGAAATTTAGAAATCGAAGTAACAGCTTCTGGCTATGCAAATATTACGCTTGAGCGACCCTTAGAGCGAGATTTCTTTATTCAGCTCTTCATCCGGTGGGATTATTATATTGAAGGAAATGAAGCTAGCATTACTGTCAAACCCAGTGAAAACATCTTTTTCTATGGTGATGATGGGATTCAGGATGTAGCGTTTGGTCCCGAATTTGATCGAGATCTTCTCTATACTGTTTTTACCTATATTGAACGTTCATTACCAGGTCGGTACCCGGCAATGCGGCGTTGGTTGGAGATACATTCCAGCAACTAGCAACTAATACGATTTTCCTACATAAGCTACGACTGTTGCTGGTTCTCCACACATCGGACAGGACCCCCATGGTTTCTCGTCTTCACCCAGTTTCACCCCACGAATATCTGCGCCAGTCGCCTCCTTGATCTTTTCCGCACACTCCAAGCCTTTCATTTCTAAGGTGCAGAAATTTATGCGTGCAGCTTTGTTTTGGTTGATGATTTCACAAATTTCCTCGAAGGTGTCCGCGTTTTGAAATGAGTTATCAAAATGTGTCTTTGCTCGGCGCCACAGTTCCTTTGTGATTACATTTCCAGTTTTCTTTACGGTTTTGGTTAGATTATCAACTGAACTCGTTTCTCGTGTTCGAAGGTCCCGTCGAAAGATGGTCGCTGTATTGTCCTGAACTTCACGGTTTCCAATTTCAAGCCGTAATGGGACACCACGCATCTCCCAATGATAGTACTTATCGCCAGGTCGTTTCTCTGTGTTGTCAAAGTAGACCCTGAATCCAGCTTTGCGCAGCTTTGCCTCCAGTTCTTTGCAGCGCTCTTCGACTGCTTTCTTTGCACCCTTTTTCGGAATCGGGATGATGACGACTTGTATTGGGGCTAGACTGAAGGGGAAAATAAGACCATCATCATCGCCGTGCATGATAATGAGCCCCCCATACATGCGACTTATACCTGGACCAAAGCAGGTCTGCTGTGCGTATTGTTCTTCTTCGTTTTCATCAACAAATTTGACATTGTATGCACGTGCAAAGTTATCACCTAGCATATGACTAGTTGAGTTCTGGATGAACCGTCCATTTGGCAAAATCGATTCACCGGCAACGGTATAGACGGCACCCGGGAATTTGTCCCATTGTGGACGTATGAGCACTATGATAGGGATAGCCAGATGACCCTCCACGAAGTTCTTGGTTATCGCCAAATCTTCAAGCACTTGATCTTCTGCATCTTTCGCGGTGGCGAAAACATTGTGAGCTTCGATCCAGTAAAATTCCCGTCCCCGTAGGAAGGGTCGAGTCATCTTTGTGTCATATCGCCAAATCGCCACACTTTGATAACGTTTGAATGGAAGGTCCCGCCAGCTGCGAATCCAAAGTGCATAGAGGGGATATATGGCCGACTCACTTGTCGGACGCAGGGCTAATGGTTCCTCGAAGATATTATCGGCTCCTGACCTTGTACACCAAAACACTTCTGGAGCAAATCCTTCAACATGTTGAGCCTCTTTGATAAGATTAGATTCGGGAACTAAGGCAGGGAAAATAACGGGAAGATGCCCGTGACGTTCTAAATCTTCCTCGAGTAACCGGTACATTATTTTTAATGTCACGGTTGTCCATGCACGGAAGACAACCAACCCTTTGACGCCGTAACGTTGGTCAGAAAGTTCTGCACGTTTATTGATTTCAGTAAACCAAGTGGAAAAATCATCAACCTTGTCATAGTGGAAAGTGACGATTTCCTCTTGATCAGTGCTTTCTTTTCTGGGCTGTTTCTTGGTTTGTTTAGTCATGATTTCACCTGCCATTGAAAACTGCCATTCATAGAATAATTCGTTAGTGAAAATAGAAGATGTTTAGCAGTAAAAATGGAGTGGGTGGTCTTAAACGATTGGTAGGCAACTAGGAAAGCGAACACCTATCATCTGTTTAAGCCTCAATCAACATCACTAATTCGAGCTTATAAAAATCCTTCCTTTCACTACTTTCATTATCATTTTCAAAACCATTATCGGAAGGATGATTGCTAAGAACCTAAACAGGTCCTTCGGAATCTATTGATTTAGAAGAATGATGGGGCCCGTTCAAATTCATGCTTAGGTGGCTTCATCGTTAAAGTCTCAGTGGGTGACAAAACCTCAACTAGCTCATATTTTCGGGTTCCCAGCTTGAGCTTTTCTGTATGTTTTGTGACTAGATATGGATCCTTATACGGTCCCCATAGCCGTTGAAAGGGATGTAAATCCACCTTTGGATCAAGATTCACATGTTTGAAATATGGAGGAATCTCACTTTCAATCAACCCTTTTTTCGCGATTAAATCGAGAGTCGCTTGATCAATTGCCACAATATCACGACTTGCTAAAATTCCAATATGTGGCACTACAGCGGGTTGAATGATTCAAACACAATCACAATGGGGCGTGATATCTAATGCGACATTGATGAAGAAGCGTTTATCCTTGTCAAAAGTATCCAATACGTGCTTGGCTGTGATTGCCATCATTTCTTGGAAGGCTTC
>JABXGY010000094.1 GCA_016550395.1 archaeon
GTTGGGTCTGGATGAAAGGGATGGCGACCAAATGTGGATTCTGGTTGTAAGGCGAAACTATGATTAGCTTCTATTGCAGCAAAATCACAGAGACCGGGAAGGAAATTCTTAATGACATTAGAATACCCAGCAAAATAGTGATTCTTCATATCCGCTGCAACTACAAATGACTCCAAATCCATGATTGCTTCATTTACCTGAACTTTGGTACCTCGGCTGGTCGTACCGATGAGTTTGCATGGTGATTGTAGGGCATCGTGCACGATGACGCGGTAGTGGGCAATCTGGTTGTGTTTACAATTGTTATGAATGGCATCGATTATTTCCTTGTTCCGTGCACTATCTGGTTCATGTGAACCCGTGGTAATGATGAAAGTTAAGTCCTTGGCCGGCTCGAATAATCGGGTTAACTCGTTTATGATGATCTCATGTGGTTCTGCACGTGTTCCATCTTCAATAAGAACACCTACTCGTCGATTAGTAATTGTCTCCGAGAGTGTAATACCCATGGGGGTTTCTAATGCTTGACGGATCTTAGCAGCAATATCCTTAGTGGCTTGTTGTTTTCGTGGCTGGATAATTTCTCCAAGATTCTCATCTGGGATTCGGAGGTTGATGTAGCTCTGCCCATAACGGAGTTGAATCGCTGCCATGATTGCTCATTGGTTCAGTGTGCCTAGCCGTGAAAAAACCTTTGCCTTTTCTAAAGCTTCGTAACTGTTGGTTTGAATGGAAAAAAGTTCATCGTAGAGGTCTTCATGCTCTTTTATAGGAGAATAATGCTCACTGAAAGCCGTCATTTTCTCAGCAGCATCACTGACATTCGAATAGAGTCCTCCACCAACAGCTGCAAGAATAGCTGCACCTAACGCAGTAGCTTCTTCAATTTGACTTCGCTGTACCCGTAATTTAGTTACATCCGCTTGGATTTGGTTCCATACTTTGCTTCGTGTAGCTCCTCCTGTGAGTCGAAGTTCCTTTAGTGATATACCGAGTTCACGCATGATATCGAGGTTCCGTCGTACTTCAAAAGCAGTGCCTTCCATGATGGCACGAATGATATCTGCGCGGTTATGTCCAAGGGCTAAGCCTATGATTACCCCACGTGCCTCAGGATTCCAATGAGGAGCACCAGCACCAACAAAATGGGGTAAAACGAGGATGCCCCGAGCGCCAGGTGGAGATTGCTGTGCCTGCGTGTTCATAAACTCATAAGCATCGGTATTAAGAAATTGGGCGAGTTGTTTTTCTTCTTCTCCGAATTGGTCTCGAAACCAGCGATAAATAATCCCGCTAGTGAAGATACTGGCCTCAACAACCCATTTCTTGGGGACTGCATGACAGCTACACACTACTCGCCGTTTTGAATCGAATCGGGGTTGGTTTTCATATGCAAGTATGAACGTACCAGTGCCAATAGTGGCTTTCACACGACCTGGTTTCACTACGCCTACTCCAATCGCACCACATTGTTGATCTCCTGCACCCACCACGACTGGAACGTCAACAGGAAGACCTGTGGCTTTAGCTGCAGCTTTCGTAAGTTGCCCTATTGGTGTTGCTGAAGGGTATGGAGTTGGTAGCTTTTCTTGTGGAATTTTGAGCTGCTCACACATGAGGTTAGACCATTCAAAGCGCTCAATTGAAAATAACATTGTGCGAGAGGCATTACTGTAATCGGTCGCAATTTCTCCAGTTAGTCGGTGTAAGATGAAATCGTGGACAAGGAGGAATTTATGCGCATCTTGGAAAATCTGTGGTTTTTCCATTCTAAACCAGAGAATTTTAGGAGCTGAAAAATAAGGATCGATAGGCAATCCTGTTTCGTTGAACACAATATCAGCACCAACTTGGTTTTGAATGCTTATGCACTGTGGAGTGGTCCGTCGATCTTGCCAGACAATTGCGTTGTGAAGGGGTTGTCCCTTCTTGTCAACAGGAACAATAGTTTCACGTTGATTTGTGATACTTATTGCTGTAATTGCTTTGATTTGTTTACCGATTTGCTTCATTGCTATCTGAGCAGTTGAACATGTGGTTCGCCACCAATCTTCTGCATCTTGTTCCACCCAAGCAGGTTGTGGAAAAATTGATGAATATTCTTGGTGGGCTTGTGTGACCAAGTTTCCAGTGTTCGCGTCAAATACTGTGGTACGTGTTCCGCTAGTACCTAAGTCAATTGCAACTACTAGCTGTGAATCTACCATTGAAAAACATCTCCGGTTAACAACTTTGTTAGCAGATAAAACTTGTATCCCTCTTGGATAACCCACAGGCTTATGATACTTTATTGCATTTGATTACTATTCATAATGGTGATAGTTCATGAGTGAAGAGGCAATTAACCAGGCTGCACAAATGATAATACGCTCCAAATCTACGGTGGTCCTCACAGGTGCTGGTGCATCAACAAAAAGTGGGATTCCTGACTTTCGAAGTCCTGATGGGCTTTGGAGTAAAGTTGATCCCGCAAAATTTGCTAGCGTCAACGGATTTCTTAGTGATCCCAAAGGTTGGTGGGAAACAGCACTGGATCTTGCACCTACAATAATGAACGCTAAGCCTAATCCAGCCCATAAAATGCTTGCTCAACTTGAGAAGATGGGTTTAGTTGATTGTGTTGTGACGCAGAATGTGGATGGTTTACATCAAAGAGCAGGAAGCAAGAGAGTGTTAGAGGTCCATGGAAGTCTGTTCACTGCTACATGCACGGTCTGCCTCGTTAAAGTAGATCGTAAATATTTGGAGAAGGCAATGAAGAAACGCCAAATTCCTGTTATGTGCCCAGCTTGTGGATCCCTAATTAAGCTCGATACAGTCTTTTTTGGTGAAGCATTACCTCAAAATGTCTTAAGTGAAGCTATAAATTCTACAAGAAATAGCCAACTTCTAGTAACTATTGGCTCGTATCTAGTTGTGTATCCTATCGCCACATTACCAACGATAGCCAAACAAAGTGGGGCGGGTCTAATCATCATTAATCTTGAACCAACACCATTTGACACAGTTGCAGATATTGTATTTCATGCAGAAGCAGGTGAAACGTTAACACATATTGTGAAAGCCATCCAAGAACTTCAAAAGAAGCGCTAATGCGGATGCCATTCTTCAAAACTTACGCCTTTTTATTCCAAGAACTACTTACACACACTAACACTCAATAAGTTGCTAGAGGATGTAATTGTGAAGAAAGTTATTGATGAGAAAGAGGGGCGAAAGGCATTTCCTCCTTATCCCTTAGCCTTGGTGACGATTCCAGGATCCCCACCAAATATCATTACTGCTGCATTAATCCATGTTTTTTCATTTGAGCCTTTGCAAATTGGCATTGGAATTGCTCCCACTCGTTATAGCTATGAGCTCCTTAAGGTCGCTTCTGGATTCGTCGTAAATATTCCGACTAAAGAATTGCTCGATCAAGTGATATTCTGTGGAACCAAATCTGGTCGGGATGTAAATAAATTTGAAAAAACCAGATTAACAGATGTTCCTGCCCAAATAGTCGAAGCGCCATTAATCGACGAATGTCCAGTTAACTATGAATGTGAAATTACCCAAATGATTGAGACGGGGGACCATCACTGGTTCATTGGAGAAGTCAAAGTTATTCATAAAGATATGAATTTTAGTCGAGAAAATGCATTGTGCTATTGGGCGGGAGAATTTCGCCTTCCAGGTACACTTCTTCGTCATCGATAATTGAAACGGATAATTCAGGTGCGAAGACGATACTGAGATTCGTGATTCGCATAATGCATTTCTCGGGGTACATCTTCACTTCCGGGTATCACTGGTAAGAGGCTAATATGCCGTTGATGACGTTGTGTTAGTGATTTGGGTAGCTCTCCACCAAAGGGATGACTGAATGGGAGCATGAAACGATAGTCTTTCCCTAAGATTCCAGCAATACGCGTGAGCATCCGTTTTGATTTTCCACCATGCTTGTATCGATAATAAGCAAGGTAAAGGAACCCACCAATAAGTTTGATGATTTGGCGATTAATCCACGTTTCTTTGATATTCCCTAACCATGTATCCCGCCAATGCAGAAGGTTATGATCCCAACATTCAACGAACATTTCCCATTGCAGTTCCGTCAACCTTCGAAGATTCAACGTTTTCTCCTTTCGTAACGCACAATCTTCCAGTGAAACAAAGAACAAGGGTACAAAGAACGTCTTGAACCGGCGCATCCGGTGAACTAGATCTAAGGTTAATAACACATCTTCTTCAGTTTCCTTCGGTAGACCAGTTACTAGAGTGCATAAAGGTAACCAATTTGCATCATTTAGAATGCCATAGGCTTCGCACACAATCTCAGGCCATTCACTCACATTATAGGGTAAAGCCTTTCCCCGCATATGTTCTTGCATCAACCGTGGACTACCAGTTTCAACTCCTACTTCCACAGTAACGACAGGATTACCCCGGTAAAAATAGCGACTTTTCTGACCAATAGTTTCTGTGATTTCTTGGACCATTCCAGGTTCAATAATCGCTGGTGCTAAAGAGGCGTGTGCCGTTTGAACAACATCAACTCCTGGTTCTTTGACAACAGCTTTGTACAAATTGACTACTGCATCTCGGTTGGGTAGAAATCTCTCCTTTGACCCATAAAGGAAGACATCATCGGTGTTAAGAAGGATCATGTTAGCCCCAGATTGAAGATTTGCACGAACCTCTCGTAGAATTTTTTCAATCGGAAAGTTCCGGCGGAACTTCATAGTAGGCGAACAGAATTGACATCCTCGCCCACATCCCCTAGAAATTTCCACTGCCCCATAAATCGCACCATTACGAATGATAGGGATATCCTCATCAGCAGGACGTTCTGCAATGACTATTGGAGGAAGGGTTTCACCTCGCACTGCCTTCTCAAATATCTTAGGTGCGGTCTTCTCGGATTCACCCATGACAATGCAATCAAAGCCGTAGTCTTTGCGCAGTTTAGAATTTTTTAGTTGCCAGGATCCTGCTCCCCCAAGGATTCGTGGTGTTTGGTATTTTTTGAATGCAGGATTTTGCATAAGGCGCCAAAACTCTAAACCAGTTGCTGCAATTCCCCCAAGCCCCGTAAGTGACGTATAAGTCAGGCTCACATATGCCATACCTAAGGGATCCATACTAGAGACGCCGACAACCTTTGTCTTAGAACCCATTACGTGCTTAATTTGATTTGGATGAACTGTGATAACATCGTTTTCATCAAATCCGTTCTCCAATAGGGTTGCTTCAATTTTTCGAAGACCATACGGTGCAAAAGGTGCGGAACGATCTGCATTAGGCGGGTCTGGTTTATACAAGGCACGTAGTAAGAATTTTGGGAATAATCGCCCAGGAAATCCGCCAGCAAATGCTATAAATGGATCTGCATCCCATCCTGCCATTTCGGCAATCGAGGCAGTTAAAACAACTTTCCTTCCACCGTTATTTCCCATCAAAAATCCCTCAGAGCTATATTTTTACGAGCCTTAATAATCACGCTCTGTGTTCATTCATTTTCCTCTTTAATAGGAATTAACTTGGCTTGTGTTCACACCTCTAATACTTTTCGCCAGTCTTAGTTCTACACTTGCATCTGGCATATAAATCTGACCAGTTTTGCCACATTATTTTTCATAAACACTACTGGGTAGCTGCCGTCATGGGAACATCCTTGATTCGCACAAAGGGAATAAAGGTTGGTGTATCAACCTCCCACCATCGGACTTGACGTGGTTCCTTTCCCATTGCCTCCACGTTGGCCAACATACGGAGAAGATTATCGGCAATTCGTAATTTCTGAACCGGTTGACCAATTTCCCCATTTTTAATAAGAAACATGCCATCACGTGGAATCGTTGAGAATGTACCTTCAAGCTGACTTGTATAACGGAGATACCAATTCGATGTCACATAGATAGTTGGTCTTTGGGGTTCAAGGAGTTCTTCAAAGGAGGCATCACCCTTAGAAAAGACAATGTTTGTAGGGGCGGGAACAACCAATTTAGTTCCCAAACTAAATTTAACCAGTTGACAATTACCTGTACTCTTTGTTTGTTGCATTCGGGCAGTTGAAGCGTTATGTACTAAACCCTCTAACTTGCCATTGGTAATAATGGAGGATCTCTGAGTAGGAGTACCTTCGAAGTCAAAAGGAGCGCTTCCCAACCCATTTGGCATTCTACCATCATCCCAAATTTGTAATAAATCAGGACCTATTTTCTCGCCGAGTTTGTCTTTCAGAGGACTCATTCCCATCAAAAACAACAATGGGTTTGCAGATCCAGCTAACTCGCCAAGAATTGAGGCTGCAACAGTGGGGTGCAAGACTAAATCATATTTACCAGCCTTTCCCTGTTTTCCATCCACGGCAAGTGAGGCAATCTCACCAGACTCTTTGCCAGCATAAGTGATGGTTCTTTCTACATTTCCCAGCGTTCGTCCAACAGCAATCCCCTGTCCTGAACTTTCAGGATCCACAAAACTCCTAAGAGTTATTCGATAGCTCGATTCTGGAAATGCACCACTAAAACCTTGTGAAGTTTTAAGCATGACATGAGTTTCATCGAAGAAGAAAGACCCTGCAGTACGCTTTGCTCCACTTTTCTGTGCGGCATTTAACGCAGCCATAACCACATCCGGAGCTTGATCTGGGAAATCCCGAATTCGTTTATCATAAAGGGTTTCAACTTTTGTCGGTGGTTTGATATCTTCTTGAAGTCCCTGAAATAACGGTGTAGGCTGAAGGCTTTTTACAAATTTCTTCAAATGCCCAATTTCTTTGGTGATAACCTTTGGTGATGGATTAAAAATCTCAGTGGTCCCAATTCGACCCTCTATAGCAACAAATACCTCTAACACTGTATACTCCCATTGTTTGAAGATATCGATCTCAGAATTACTAATCCGAATCTGATGCTCCAATACGTTACGTCCTCGAACTATGGCTTCTCCTTCTGCTGAAGCTATCTTTAGAGCCTGATCAATCATTGTACCTAGTTCTTCTTTTCCTGTCATTATGACATCCCTCCAAGGTGGATTTTTCGCATTCTTACACCGTCAGGTCCTGCAGTCCAAACCGGAATTCCCTGCCCTGGATCCGATTTTCCACAAATGGCTTGTTCAGAAGCAAATCCCTTCGAACAAGCGTCCACAGCTTCAAATAAGCCTTGAGAAGTTAATTCTAAAACAGGACGACGAATGAATTCGTCAGTAATTTCGCCATTCCTGATAATACGTGCATACAAACCCACATATTTCGACTGATAGCGCCGGTCGTCTATGTTCCACTCCGTAAATGATTTCATGAACATGCCAAATTTGATGTCAGCGATTAGTTCATCAAAGGTGTAGTCTCCAGGAGCGATATAGGTGTTAGCCATTCTAGGGATGGGTTCACGGTCGTAGTTGGTGGCACGAGATGAACCATTAGATCTAACGCCAGCTTTACCTGCTGAAAGCCGGTCATGGAGCATTTCGTTTGCAATTCCCTCTTTGATTAAGTATCGGGGCCGCGCTTTAACGCCTTCGTCGTCATATAGGTAATAGCCACCACTCTTAGGAATTGTGGGGTCGTCAATAACGGTGACTGCTGGAGATCCAACGCGGGTTTTGCCAACTTCGATGTCCATCCAGAAAGATTCTCCGGCGTTCATTCCTTCCCGACCTTGGATGCGGTCAGCTTCGGAGGGATGACCACAATTTTCGTGAGCGATGATGCCGGCAACTTCCGCGCCAACTACAACATCAATGGGTTTGTCGAACTTCATGTTTTTTGCGTTATCAGCAACCGCTTTAACGTCGTTGGCTTCGTGTATGATAGATTGGATGAATTGTGGTGATTCAAACCACTCCCATCCCTCTGTCGATCCCCGGCTGAACGTGCGCTGTTCGGTTCCCTTTGACCCTTGCGCTGTTAGTAAAACAGCATAGCGGCCTAAACTTTGATCTGCTTCGACTTGAGTGCCTTCGTTATTCATGAAGTATTTCTTTTGAGTTTCTAGTGACAAAATTATTACACGGTATGGGAACGTCTTCTCGTCAAATGTTTGCTTAAGCGTCTTATCCACATCGAGTACACGGTTAAGTTTCGTTTCTGAAGCGATATCAACAAAAGGTATTTTCACCTGCACTTTCCATTGTGTTTGAACTACTGGTTCTTTTGAAAGGGTGAGGGGAGTTTTTCGTTTTGATGATTGAGCAAGACGAATAGCTGTTTTCACGGCTTGTTGAATAGCGTCCTTTTCTAGAATGGTAGTAGATACAAATCCGATTCCGCCATTAGCAAAAGCACGAATTCCGATGCCACTTGTTTCCGTTGAGCCTGCGGCGAAGATTTCTCCATTACGTGTATTATATCCCTCGGTTAGATATCGAACGTAACGTAGTTCAATGTATTCGGCTCCTTGGGCATCACCATATTCAATACCATGTTGAACTAAGTCATGAAACGTCATAAAATCGTAGCAAGTATAATGTTGGACCCTAAAAACCACTCTCATCTACCGAATTTAGATTCATCAACTCCGGAAGGCTTTTGAGGAATAACTTTTCAATCAAAGCCACTTCAGGGTAAAACTCATAGTATGCCTATGTAATTGCTCTGGATCAAAAAAATGATGAAGGGACTCCACTTGACTGTGGCCATAGTCGGTGTCGGACATACTGATTTTCGAAGTACTACACCTGATGTCTCATTTAAAGAGCAGATGTTTGAAGCTGCTGTCAAAGCCTACGCTGATGCGGGTGTTAATGCCCGCAAGGATATTGGTAGTTTTCTTACTGCTGCAGAGGATTACTGGGAAGGCTACTCAATCTTTGATGAGTTTGTGCCAGACCAATTAGGTGCTGTTCTACGATCAGTATGTACGATCGGCGGAGACGGTCTGCTTGCACTCTGTAATGGTGCTATGCAGATTGAAACCGGTTTATTTGATGTGGTAGCAATCGAGGCCCATAGTAAAGCCTCAGATATGCTTACCTTTGATGGTATTTTGTCGCATGCATTAGACCCTATCTATAATCGTGCATTAAATGCCCACCCTTACTTCATCGCTGGGTTAGAAATGCAACGATATTTGCATGAGACTAAAACAACGCGGGAACAATGCGCGAGTGTCGTTGTGAAAAACAAACGCAATGCTATGGACAATCCTATTGCGGCATTTCCTGCTGACATGACAGTTGATGAGGTCATCAACTCACCGATGGTTTCTCATCCTCTTACCCAGCGTGATATCAGTTCGCTAGCTGATGGCATGATAGTCATGGTTCTCGCTTCGGAAAAGAAGGCGAAGGAACTCTCAGATCAACCAATTTGGCTGAAAGGATTGGGCTGGTGTTCTGATACACCATGGCTCGAAGCCCGTGACTGGGGTGCTGCAGGATACACGAATCTTGCACGCGGTCGTGCGTATAACAGGGCAGGAATTAAGAACCCACGGGACGACATCGATTTCGCCGAAGTGGACGATTATTTCAGCTACAAAGAACTTCAGCATCTTGAAGCCCTCAAAATCTGTGAACACGGCAAAGCCGGAAAATTAACCGAAGATGGTGAATTCAACCTGGACGGCGCATTTCCTGTTAATGTCTCTGGAGGACGACTCGGCGCTGGCAATCTCCTAGAAGGATCCGCACTCCAATCCGTGCTTGAATGTGTCCAACAACTTCGTGGTCACGCTGGGAAACGACAAGTCAAAAATGCCAAAACTGGCCTCGCCCAAAGTTGGCGAAGTGTCCCCACGGCAACTGGCTGTGTTGCCATACTAAGCAACGAACTGTAATCAGGAGGAAGAAGAAATGAATATCAAAAAACGTGTAGCTGTTATTGGTGCAGGAATAACTCTCTTTCGCCGACGACTCAAAGAATCAGGTAAAGAACTCTCCTACCATGCTGCCAACATGGCACTTGACTCCGCTACTATGACGCGCGATGACATTGATAGCGTCGTCATGGGCACGGCACCTGATGCCTTTGACGGCATCCACATGAAATCTCAAAACCTCCTGGACGGCGCAGGTGCCACCCAGAAACCCTATACCCATGTTTACGTGGGCGGGGGTACCGGTGTATTTTCTCCCATTGCTGGCTGGTGGCATGTCGCCTCTGGTATGCACGATACATGTCTTGTCGTCTGCGAAGAAAAAATGAGTCCATGCTTCCCCCACCCCCAGACTGCCTTCCGCACCATCTGGGATCCAATCACAAGTCGACCACTCAAACCCAACCTCGTCTGGATTTTTGCCCTTGAAATGCACCGCTATATGAAAGTCCATAATATTCCCAAAGAACACATCGCCCAAGTTGCTGTCAAGAACAAAGGCAACGCCCTCGACCACCCCAGTGCCCAACTCGCGGCTAAAATTACTGTAGACGATGTCCTCAACTCTGAAATTATGGTCTACCCCGTCAATCGTCTTGATATCAGCCCTCCCAGCGATGGCGCTGCAGCCTTAGTCCTTGCCTCAGAAGATGTCGCCCGTAAATACACTGATGCACCCGTCTGGCTGGATGGCGTTGGCTGGTCTCTGGATAGTTCCTACTGGACCAATAGAGATCTTTACTTCCCTCAATACGTCGCTGAAGCAGCTAAAATAGCGTACAAAATGGCGAAAATCAACGACCCGCCCAAAGAAGTCAGCTTTGCAGAGCCCTATGATCCATTTACTTACAAAGAGCTACATCACCTAGAGGGGCTTCAACTTGCGAAGAAAGGCGAAGCACCTAAATTGACCGTTGAGGGAGTCACTGCACGAGATGGTGATTTACCAGTCTGTCCGTCTGGTGGATTACTTGGAGTTGGAAATCCGATTGCGGCAGCTGGGTTGATGAAATGCTGTGAAGCCTTCTGGCAACTTCGTAATGAAGCTGGAAAACGACAGGTCCCCAGGGCAGAGACAGGTGTCTGCCAAGCATGGGGTGATTTGATGCAGGTCGGAACGGTCTGTGTCTTTAAGAGGGATAGCTAACGGAGGGATAAAAATGAGTAAAAACATGAAAGAACTACCAGGAACTCCACTTTCAGGAAAGGAGCTTAAATCTGACAAAGTCATCACCTTTGAATGGCGACCTAACGCAAAATACGCGTGGAGTGCAGGGATTGCCTATGGACGGTTTCTCGATGAACTCAAGAAGGGTCGCATCATTGGGCGTCGATGTAGTCGATGTGAGCGTATCATAGTCCCTCCACGGATGTTTTGCGAACAATGCTTTGTCGCGACTGATGAATGGGTGTACGTCCAAGATACGGGAACAGTAAA
>JABXGY010000095.1 GCA_016550395.1 archaeon
CCTTCATGCATTAGGAAAATCCATGGCAACACCACTCCTCTTGGGACTCGTCAGTCGTTACGGAACTCCTCCAGAAAGTTTCTTTCCTAATTCTCCTGACCTTTTTCTCAATCGTGTTGATGAATACCTATCCAAGAACTGGGAATTAGCCACTGGAAATCCCCCTGATTCACTCGAGTTCACGGATAATCGAACCCTTATACTTCGTTAAGAATTCTGTCCAATATGCCAACAGGATAGTTTCGAAGCAAATCTTGAATTAAGATACTGCGAAATAGTTTCAGGAATGCTTGAAGGGCTTTTACAAAGCTGGATTGATAATCTTAGCCTGCCGTACACAGCTCGAGTAACACAAACAGCTAGTCGCATCCAAGGCGATCCAGCGTGCGAATTTCGCATACATTTTGTTGACTAAACTTTTCAAGAAGAGAATTTATTATATGTCTCTATTAGGTCACGTGAGGTCTGTGACTTTAGCTAACTCTGGAATAACCCATTCTAATTTCTGTTCTTCGAGTTGAGTTTTGGTTGGAATACCTCGCTCATCCCAACCCCGTTTCTTATAATATAATGATAGCATTTTATCGTAACCTTCCTTGTCAAGCTTCGCTCCAGCTAAAGGACCCACTGAGAGAGGATCTTTAAACCAGCGTTGAGGTGGATAGTCCAGGGTCCGATCCCATTCACCATTAAACTCACGAATCCAGTATGACCGAACCAAAGTGTACACACGATCAGCTAGGTTCCAAAAGTCGTCTAGAGTCCATTTCAATCCTGTTGCTGCATTGAAGTATTTTGGATACCATTCTAAGTTGAAACCAAGTTCAATCCATGGGAATCGACAACCAACTAACTGCTCAAACATCCCACCGCGAATTCGTTGCAACTCAATGATTTTGTCGACTTTGCCTTCATCATACGTATCTCGACCCACATCAACTTCGTGGGTGATTACCCAGCTTTCCTTATGATGTGCCCCAATCGAGCAAACACCAAAGGCAAGTGCCATTCCCGGTGCAGCATGACAGTCATATCCCGAAATTTCTAATCCTTTAACTTGCATCGCAAAATCAAGGCTACCCTTTCCCAACTTCTTGGCTAGATACTGAGTGCCTTCTGCCAAGTCAGCTCCTAGACCCCCTTTTCTAAAGGCAATATCTGTGATGAGTTGACTTGTGGCGTGGAAATCACCCCAGTCCAGTTTCTCATATAAAATCCCTTTCTCAGATGCCTCCATTGCAAAACCTATCGTATTACCTAGTGAGATGGTGTCTAATCCGTACTCGTCTGCGAGGCGGTTAAGAGTAGCAACTTCTCTAAGATCTCGCATACCGATATTGGATCCAAGAAGTGATACATTTTCATAATCTAGTTCTGCAGATTTTCCTTCTGAATCTTTGATGCAATGTCCACATTGCATTGTGCATGAAGGACAACCATGGGTCTTTTCCTTCATTTTTTCCATCGTATCACCACTCAGGGCTTCTGCATGTTCAAACTGCCCCTCACGGAAATTATAACTGGGCAGTACGCTGTATTCTTGACACCAGGCATGGATGAGCATCGTACCCTGAGACATCCATTCATCATAGCTGGGTTTATCACGAATATCCTTGAAGCCATCTCGACCCAATTGTCGAAATACTTGAGGATCTGCGAGCTCAGGGGTTGTTGACCCTTTGGCAACTAGAGCTTTCAAATTCTTTGAGCCCATAACGGTACCCATACCTGGACGTCCACCAGACCTTCCCATCATTGAGCGAACAGTTGCGTATTTGACGAGATTCTCACCACCTTGACCAATCATTAGTGTACCAATGTTCTTTCCATGAGCGGCCTCGAGTTTCTGTTCCGCTTCGTAGGCACCAATTCCCCAGAGATTATCCGCGTCAAGAATACTCACTTCAGCATCTTCAATCAGAATATAGGAAGGATCATCTGCTTTCCCCTCAACGACTACTAGGTCATATCCTGAGCGTCTTAGCTGTGAACCAAAATGGGTACCTAAATTCCCATCTCCATAGCCACCAGTTAACGGGCTTTTGGCTGCTACGATGGTCTTTCCTACATTGGGCATTGCTAATCCCGATAAAGGGCCCACAGCGGCAATGAACTTATTCCCTGGTGAGAGAGGATTAGTTCCCTTTGGCACTTCATCCCAAAGAATTCTCACAGCAAACCCGCGTCCACCAACAAATTGCAGAGCCAGTTCCTTCGGGTAAGACTCAATGCTTGCTTCCTTATTTGATAGATTAACACGCAACAATTGACCAGTCCATGCCTTCATACTCAAACCACCAAACACAAAATCCTACTGTGAGTCAGCAGGTTCTCCACAAATAACTTTCGCAGATACACAAGAAGACTTACAATAATTTAATGAAATAAAATGGCTCTTTGGTCGCATATGAGGAGTTAATCGGGAATCATGGCAGAGTTGCCAGTGTTTAAATCCCTGCAATCCTCGTTCATCACACTGAATTCAAAGTTCATCGAGGTAAAATCATCAACTCAGAACAAATCTTTCATATTCTCAATAAAGCTTGTTCAGAAACCTAGAAGTCATTACATTCGAAGAACATAGACATTTATGAGAAAGAACTGGTAAGTCAATTATATGAGTAAACAATCCCAAGATTGTGTCTTCTGTAACATCGTTGCACAAAAACTACCTGCTCACATTGTGTTCGAAAACCACGAAATCATTGCCTTTCTTGATATACGTCCTATCAACCCGGGACATACATTAGTGATTCCTAGGTCTCATGTCGCTAATCTTGAAGCTCTTGATCCTCAACTTGCGGGTCGGCTCTTTCAAGTGGCTGGACAAGTTGCAGCAGCTTTACGCAAATCAGGTATACGTTGTGAGGGAATTAATGTATGGCTAGCGGACGGCAAAGCTGCCTTTCAAGAGATTCCCCATATTCATATCCATGTCATCCCTCGATTCGCAGGAGATGGTATTCGTATTAAAACTGGTCCGGATTATGGAGAATCACCTCCGAACAAGGAATTAGAAAAACAGGCTAAGAAAATCCGTGGTGCTCTTAAAAATTTGTAACCTAATAATTCTGCCCCGAAACGAAGCCTCAAATATCCAAAACCTGTCATAAACACTGTATCGAATAGGGTGTTTTCATACTAATGAAACAGCGTGGATTATGGTTCTTGATTCTTTCCATGGTAATATTAGGTTTTACTTTCCCTACTGCCAATTGTCTTCCGAATCCTAAGCATTTGCGTGTCGATAGCCTTGCGCTAGGTGATCCGTGGGGGATTCTTTGGATGCAGCCATCTGATGAACGGTTTAACGCTGTGACAACGACGCCTGGATATGTTTTTGTTGGAGGATCAATGCGATCTCCTTCCATGGGTGCTTCTTCGAATATTATTCTCGTCAAATATACTATTGAGGGGCAGTATTTATGGAACCAGACCTGGCAGACACCTTATGATGAATCGGTAAATGCGCTAACATCAGATATCGATGGACTTTATCTCGCAGGAATGACCACATCAACTATCTATGGAGTAAATGGTTTGCTTGTGAAGTTGGATTTCAATGGTAATCAGGTATGGAATGTCTCTTATGGGAATTATTCGGCTGAGCAATTTACGTGTGTTGTGGTAGGATCCGATGGCATCTATGTCGGTGGACTTGTGGAATATTCTGAGGATAACGTGGATGCTCTTGTGGTCAAGTTTGATTTTAATGGTGTTCAAATTTGGAACGAAACATGGGGTGTGGCTCCGGTGAATCGTGGAGCGGATATTGCTCTGGGTTCAGATGGGGTATATCTTGTAGGAGATTATGGTGAACAATTCGGGAGCATGACGGTTAATGCCTTTTTGACAAAATTTTCCTTTACTGGTGTTATGATGTGGAATGTTACAGGGATTTCCGAAACTTATAACCAAGCTTGCGGAATCGCTGTGAATAATAGCGCCGTTTATATCACCGGCTCTATTCTCTCTGAGAATATTAGTACCACGCCCATACTCTTCTTGCAAAAATACAATATTACGGGAAGCCTTCTCTGGAACGAGTTTGATGAAACTGGCTTAGCTCATAAAGGAATTAGTGTCGCAACGAGGGGAAATCAAATTTTAGTCGGTGGGGAGTTTGAGGATCCAAGTACAGGTTATCGTCTCAGCCTATTGAATTACAACGATACAGGTGAGTTCAATTGGGAACGAAATTGGGGTGGTGCAGGTAACTGTCGACCTTCTAAAATGGTTGCTGGTCTTGAGAACTTTTATTTTTCTGGGACAACTGATGGCTGGTTAACCAATTCCACGAATGGTTTTCTTGTTAGGTTTAATCCTGATGGTGCTAGTGCTCCAGGTCCTATTGCCCTACTTGGTGTAAATTCCATCAATCCCTATGGATCTTTTATTACTTCCTGGACTCACGCTTTTGACCCTGATGGTTTAATTGAAGATTATGAGCTTCAAATGGATACAAGCCCTAATTTCAATCGACCTGATATTACGTGGATCATCAATTCGACGAATGTCCTTGTTTCGAACCTTCCACTTGGCACATATTATTTCCGTGTTCGAGCTCGTGATAATACCAGTCTCTCTGGTCCGTGGAGTAACCTAGGCACTGCTATTGTGTCGCTTATTCCGCCAACAGTCTTTAATCCCTGGCTTGCTCCAACAATCCTTGTTCTTGGTCTTCTTGTAATAATCGCATTGACGTTATTTTTCGCAATTCGACGTCGGTGGCGCTTTGAATAGTTCATATCCTCAGTTAATTAACAATAGAGTAGGTGGGGACTAATGCTGGTTCATTTCTACTTCTGAGGTACTATGCGTTTTCTTCGAGGAATAATGAAAGGAACGGTTTCTCGGTACACTCCGTAGCTATCACCAAATCGCCGTAATAGTTCGATCTCTTCATAGCCAAGTAAGGCTAGTAAGAGGGGAGTATAGAGGAGAGCGACAATAAGGAGTGGGACGAAGTCAAAAATCAGTGCAAAAGCTGGGGTAGTAAAGATGAACCCCAGAGTTTGTGGATGTCGACAATACGCGTAAGCACCTGTAGTAATGAGGGATGAACCACGTTTAGATGAACCTAGTTCACTGCCTTGAGCACGTTCGAGTCCAAGTGAGGTTACCCCCCAGACAATAAACATGACCGCCAGAATGAGAAGAATCATGCCACCAAAGAGCTCAATAAACCGTAAAGGCCAAGGAAAGAGCAGATTTGCTCCGGGAAGCAACTGCCATGGAATCTGAGGAAATATCCAAGTAAGAATAATGGCAATCGCTAAAATAACAAAATAAAGAATATTAGGTAGAAAGACGATTACGATTCGCAATCCCAAGCTCTGACGCGATGTTTTTGTCATCATTTATCACCAAATCTAATCCTTTTTTCCGTTTTTTTGTTGTTACTCTTTTATGAATTTTGCACAATTAGCTTCTGCGCCACCTTCCACTATTTCTACTATGAAAAATGTACCCATTTATTGGATAATAAAAGAGTAATCTAAATATTCAGAATTCATAATTTGGCTTTTTATATTCTAGGAGAAGCAATAACCATGAACCGCTTATCTCAGAGTGTTGAAATCATACAGAATACTGATCATCTTATTGCATTAACTGGTGCAGGAATCTCCAAGGAGTCCAATGTTCCCACTTTTCGTGGAAAAGACGGACTTTGGCGACAATACAACGCCATGGATTTAGCAACCCCTCAAGCTTTCAAACAAAATCCGACACTCGTCTGGGAATGGTACTCCTGGCGACAAAATCTTATTTCAAAATGTCATCCCAACCCCGCTCATCTCACTCTAGCTAAATGGGAAGAACAAGGAATCCTAAAAGCAATAATTACTCAAAACGTTGATGGTCTTCATCGAACCGCTGGCTCAACTAATATCTTAGAGGTTCATGGAAATATCTGGATGATCAAATGCACTAAATGTACACATAAAAGCCAGTTATCTAGCCCTGTCACAAGTATTCCACACTGTCCAGAATGTGGAGCACAACTACGACCTGACGTTGTCTGGTTTGGTGAAAGTCTTCCTCAGCAAGTGATGGGTCAAGTCCTTAAAGAAATTGAACTGGCTGATACTATCATAGTAATTGGGACTTCTGCTTTGGTTCAACCTAGTGCATCTTTTCCACTACTCATGAAGCAGAAAGGTGGGCATGTCATCGAAGTCAATATTGAAGCAACCTCGTTAACTCCCATTGCAAATGTGCATCTACAAGGGAAAGCGGGGGTTCTTCTCCCTCAAATTGACCAGTTATTAAAAATAGAGAACCAAATTCCTGATACTTCATAGAATTAATGTTACACTTGACACCATGTGATTGGATATGTTGTTGAACACCGACTGATTACCCCGAGTCGAGTGATATCGGCTAGGAAAGGCAAGTACATTTCAACAGTATCCTTTGAAAGATTAGTTTCATTAGAAAGTTGTTCTACCGATTTCGCTTCTTCAGATAATTGAGTGAGAATCACTTCTGTGGATTCCAAATATCGCTGTCGAAACCGATCATAGACAGCGTCTTCATCCCTTGGGTCAATGGTCCATCCGTTGTCGGTGAACTCGACACGACCAAACGTCGTCAGATATACTAACATATCTGTAACCTCCGTTGAATCCATGCTGCACATACCCGTCGCTGCAGCAATTTCTCGGACACCAACTTCACCTTCCGTAACGAGATCCACAATGGTTCGCATATTCTTGAAGGGAAACGTCTCTAATGGATTCATACGCCAACCAACTCCACAGAGACCTCTATGATTTGGTTTCAAATGAAAAGGGCTTTGCATTTACAACCTGGTTCGATGTTTGGAATAACTAGCTTTGGGAGATGAAAAGTAAATTTATTTTCTCTTTTCCACTTCAAGAAGCACTTTACCGACTTCTCGATACTGACGCATCCAAAACATCAGGGCTTGATCCCGTGAATATTGTTCATCAACCTGTGCAGCTACGACTTCACCGATAAACCAACGGTGACTTCCCTCAAACTGAACTTCATGGACTACACGACATTCTAGACTGACAGGACATTCTTCTATTATCACACTATCAATTACCCTTCCTTTATTCGGGGTTAAACCAGTTTTTTGGAATTTATTCTCCTCACGACCAGAAATTGCCCCACAAGTCTGTACAATATCAAGTTGTTCAGTTGTGGGTATATTTATTCCAAACTCATGCTTTTTTAATATCAGTTGATACGTGAGGGCTTGAGGACGAATGCCCACCATGACATGTGGCGGGTCAAAAGAGTAAAAATGAAACGCAGCAGCAGTCATCACGTTCTCATCGACAGTAACTAGTACCACGGGAAATGAGGGTAATGCAACAATTCCCATAAAGGGCTCCTTTTCAACTTTGTTCATGGAGTCACCAACCACCCAGAAAACGATGCAAAATATAATCTTTCGGTTCCATATTAAGCAAAAATTAATGGACTTTCAACCATTTTTTCACCCACAAGTTCAAACCTTCCCAAACAAGTCACTTGTTTTCTAAATTTTTGCACTCATCAGTTTCCATCGATTCATATCACAAGAAACCCAGTATCCATATGCAATGCGGGACCTGAACCGGACCCGGATTGAAAACACGATTGGAGGGATCAAAAAATGGCAAAGTACAAACCTGAAAAAAGGAAACTAGCTGAAATGTCGGCGATCGAGCGCTTCATTGCCGGATGTAGCAACCCATCACCGGTTGCTAAACCTCGTATCCGATACGCTGTAATGGTCGCCCTAACCCGACGGGTGTGAGAGAAAACCATGGTGGAACACAAGAATTTCACCGGCTCCCATAACGGTCTAACTCTTAACGGGTCTTCAAAAACTCCAGTACAGATACCCTCTGTTGTTGGTAGATCGATATTAACACGATTCAGCAACAGAAAAGCCACCCAATCCCACAGGCCCTTAAACCTGGTGTTAATGTAGACCCGTTATCCATTTTTGGAGAAAATTCTTACAGAAGAAGTTTTTGCACTACTTAGTGCAAAAACAGGTCACCTAACCTTCCTTTTTTTCCATATCTTGCACTGCTAGGCTCCCATCGAATAATATGCGATTTGAGGGTTATACTCCCTTGCCCTGATTCGTCAGGAAGGTGGAACAAAAATGACCGATAAGAAAGAAACCGAACAGAAAGAAAATAAATTCGCAAAAATGGCCGTTGCAGAACGTGCCGTAACAGGTGCGAAAAATCCCCGCGGCACTCCCCGAGATCGATTCAACTTTGCAGTAACGACTTCTCGTCACTAATTACGATTCCTTAACGAACGAACCATGGACTTCCAGGGATAGGACCTTTAAACGCTGCTCGCAAAGCCGGGCCTTCAGGTTTACTCGACTCGGACACTGATCCGTTGTCCTAAAAGGTCCAGTGCCACCCATTTGTTGGGACCGGGAAGTGCCAAAATGGAGGGGAAGGGAACCCTGAAGGCCCGGTGACTTTTTTCTTTGGCTTTATTTTGAGGAGCAATCTATATTGCCGTTGGTTCTACATATTCTATAACTTCACAGTTATCATTACTGGAACGCGCGAGTCAAAATGAAGATCCACTCAAACTGTATCATGGGACTCTCATTGATTTTCCTACTTACCTTATTGTTACTCCAATTTACAGCATTGATTGAATTTTTTCCTATTGGCTTAACCTTGGAATATCACATAACCCATGGTGCCTATGAAGAGTGGAATGAACAATTCGTCATTCAGCGGTGGGCATCAGAAGATGATGAAGACATCCTCTTAGTAGATTATTATTCAAACAAGCCAGGTACATCAAATGGTTCAATGTACCTTAACATTAACACCTGGAACATCTTTTTCGAAAATGGATCTCAGACGAGTTCTCAATTACCACTTCCACTCTGGATAAATACTCAATCATGGTACAATCGAGTAACTGTACAAATCCCTACAATTTCCGGAGAATATTACGTGTCATCAGAACACATTCACCTATCCACAGGAACTTACTCTTGCTGGCGAGCCCACTCCAATGTGTTCCAATCTCTAGACGACGATTATGCATTAACAGAAGAAACTTGGTATTTCC
>JABXGY010000096.1 GCA_016550395.1 archaeon
ACACTACTTGAAAAAGAAGATATCACGCCCAGCCAATTTCATTTGAGAGAGCTTCCGATTCTAAGTTCTCGTGGCACCTTTCGTCCCTTACTTGTAAATCCCACTGAATTAAACGTCGATTTACTCGACGCCGAAGAGGACACAGCAGTTAGATTGAGCTTCAATTTAAACAAAGGAAGCTATGCTTCAGTCATTTTAAGAGAATTCATCAAACCAGAAATGCCTACTCAATTGTAACTCTAATTTCAGATCTAATCAAAAGCGATGCGAATCCTTTCACCGGTTAATTCATAAATGGCGTTTTCTAGCTGTTTCAACGTCAGTGGAATATTCTCGCGTTCACGTGCACTAATTCGAACCTTTTTTTCGAAACTATCATCAGGCAGCCAAATGGTGTTTACACCAAGAATTCGAACTGGACGGATAAGATCTCGGAGAATATTTTGAGGATTCCGACTCTCTTCGACAATTCGAACATTTGTGTTGAGCTCCTTTTCTAACTCCCGTAGTATTCGGCGACTTGACCCAAAGATTCGACGAACATCCCCTTTACCCACTAAAACGATTATCAACCCATTCGTTTCGATGACTCGTTTGAAGGTGACATCTTTAATAGAAGGGAAGAGGTCTTCGAGGTTTACTAATACACGAGCAACCTTTACATCTATCTCGCTAACTTCGCCTTCACTAATCTTCTCTTGACAATTACTACAAATAAGGGGATAGTTCTTCAAACAGATAGAGCACAGGGGTGATTTCACGATTAAACCTTCTATTTTTCACAGTTAAACAAGCGGAACGATGTGGAATTCACGAGTTGGCTATGCTGGGAAGTTAAAAAACGTTCCCATGTAACAGCCATAAGGATACCTTGTCATTGGTGTCTAATTTACTTTACACAAGAACAATGCTGAAAAGGCAATTCTCCTACTCGACAGATACGTGATTTCCGCAGGTGTAGATAAGATTGGAACTCGTAGATAGAGCCGTACGATTAACTGAACGCCAGCTTGATATTCTGCGTAAACTGTACCATGCTAGCATTCCTATGTCTGTTCAGACAGTAAAAAGGACTCAAAAGGACTTGGCTAAAGAGTTGAAGATTACTAGACAGGCGTTAAGCAACCATTTGAAAAGACTGCGTGAACTCAAACTTATCCGAACGGGTCGTGGTTTTATTGACTTATCACCAGATTCCTTACGCTTACTAGGTAAATCAACCGATGAAGCACTGATCTTTCTCAAGGTTGAACCAAGGAAACGTGTTCAAGTTTATGAGCAAATTACTTCACTTAATCCGCTGCGACTTCATCGTGTCACCGGAACAGTGGATATGGTGGTTGCTGTCAGCGGAGCTGAGTTAGCAGATTTTCTTTCAAAAGTAGCTGATATTGATGGTGTCGTCGAAACTTCGACACATACTGTACTCACGACTTGGACACCTGACGCCATCTAAAGGAGGAACTTTTCATGCGGCTTTTCGAATATGAAGCGAAAGATGCATTTCGACAGGTTGGAATACCCCTTCCCGCCTCTGGACTGGCATCCACTGCACGAGAGGCAGCAAGAATAACAGAGGACCTTGCCTGTCCTGTGGCCATTAAAGCCCAGATACTTGCGGGTGGACGAGGGAAAGCCGGTGGTATCAAATTTGCCGATACACCTGAAGCTTCCAAAGAAGCTGCAGCTAAAATATTAAAGATGACAATTCATGGTCATCCTGTTCGACGTGTACTCATCGAACAACGACTTGAGATTAAACAAGAAATCTATCTGGGAATAACAATCGATCGCAGTGAAAGAAAGCCTGTGGCAATTTGTAGTGCAATGGGTGGGGTCGATATTGAACAGGTTGCAGAGAAACATCCAGAAAAAATTGCTCGCTCTTGGATAGATCCAATCTTGGGCTTACGTGATTTCGAAGCCCGACAACTAGCGAAAAACGCCGGATTTGAAGGCAGGACAATGCTCCAGGTAGCAGGACTTCTGCTACGACTCTGGCAGGTCTTCATTAAAAATGACGCAGAACTTACTGAAATTAACCCGTTGATTGTCACACCCGATGGAAAATTCATTGCAGCTGATGCACGACTCAACGTCGATGATAATTCATTATTTCGTCATCAGGCACTACTGGAACGTGTTGGTGCAGGAATTTCAGAAAAAACCAAACTTGAACAACAGGCACATGAACTTGGAATGACCTACGTAGAATTAGAGGGCAACATTGGCATCATCGGTAATGGCGCTGGTCTAGTAATGGCCACGATGGATGCTGTCAAATACTACGGTGGTGCTCCAGCTAACTTTCTTGATGTGGGTGGCGGGGCAACAGCGGAACGAATGTCTAATGCCCTTGAGATTGTACTATCCCACCCTGATGTTGAAGCCGTTTTCATCAACATTCTTGGTGGCATTACCCGTTGCGATGAAATGGCACGAGGCATTATTGACGCCCAGAAAACTCTTCCCCGAGATGTCCCAATCGTTATTCGAATGATTGGGACGCGAGAAAAAGAGGGAGCAGAAATCCTTGCAGCAGCAAACATTCCATTCCTCAATTCCATGGATGCTGCTGCGAAACGTGTTGTCGAACAAGTAACAAAGAGGGGATAACAATGACAATTCTCGTTGATAAGACAACCAAAGTAATCGTTCAAGGAATAACCGGTCGAGAGGGGCACTTTCACACTAAGGCAATGTTAGATTATGGAACAACTATTCTTGCAGGTACCACGCCCGGAAAAAGCGGGCAAGAAGTTGAAGGAATTCCCGTATTTGATAGTGTTGTCGAAGCAAAAGAACAGTTTCCAGAAATTAATGCCTCTATCATATTTGTGCCAGCTCGGTTTGCAGCAGATGCAACTTATGAAGCCCTAGACGCTGGGCTTACGATTGTAAGCTTAATCACAGAACATATTCCGGTTCATGAAGAGATGCGATTCATTGAACTTGCTCGCCGTCAAGGCAGCTATATTGTTGGTCCTAACACCCCTGGTATTATAACACCAGGGCAATGCAAACTTGGCATCATGCCAGCTCATGTCTTCAAACCCGGACGAGTGGGGCTCATTTCACGAAGTGGCACACTTACCTACGAGGTAGCGGCGAGTTTAACGGAGGCAGGTTTTGGTCAATCCACAGCTCTCGGACTTGGCGGCGATCCCATTGTTGGAATGTCCTTTGTGGATGCCCTCAAACTCTTTGAAGCTGATGATGGGACCGATGCTACTGTATTAATCGGAGAAATTGGTGGAAGCGCCGAAGAAGCAGCAGCGACCTATATCAAGAAGCATATTTCAAAACCCGTAATTGCATATATTGCGGGGCGTACGGCACCCAAAGGCAAACGTATGGGTCATGCAGGGGCAATTGTTAGCGGAAAAACAGGAACCGCAGATGGAAAAATCAAAGCTTTGCGAAAAGCCGGAGCAACTGTTATTGATCGACCCATTGATGTTGATGAAGCCTTACAAAAGATTCTCTAATTAACGCGATATTTTAATAAGGCACCAATTGCATGCGCACCCGCATTAGGTGAACACGATGCCTGTCGCTGATCCCGAAAAACGCCGTATTGCCCTACGTCATCTCCTCTATGTTAGTATTTGTCGTGATTGTGGAGCAAAGAATCCGTTTAAGGCTACAAAGTGTCGCCGATGTCGACGTAAAAATCTGCGACCGAAACGACGGGAGATCTCGAAGTAGACGTATACCTCGTTGGGCCGGTAGTCTAGTGGTATGACGCCGCTCTCACTGAATCCCGCCCCTATTGGTTGGATACGAGGAAACGGCGGAGGTCGCGTGTTCAATTCACGCCCGGCCCACCACACCCTCAAGAAACTGAGAAAATTGAGTCAGTAGATTGCCGGACCATCAAAATGCTTTTAAGTCGGAGTTAAGCCTCGTAGCCATCCGCTTGGTGGTTGAAAAAGATGCCACGAGAAATTCAAAGCGAAGAAGAATTCTTAGAAATTGTGGAACGCGCCAGTGAATGCCGCGTGAAACGCCTTCGTGACTCGGTCAAATTGAAGTTGCGAACCCCTAGTTACCTCTAC
>JABXGY010000097.1 GCA_016550395.1 archaeon
TCAGGCTTGTTCGATGTCAAAGGACCCCTCATCGCTGTAAAGGCAGGTGATGCGCCAGTGGCGCGGATCCAGGTGAGGAGAGTAGTCTGGAAAGTCTGCAGCCATCGAGCATCCCACAACGACTAACCTATTGGTGGTAAGAGAATAAATACAGGGAGAGACCGGAAGCAAAGTAAAACCAACTTTTTCCCACCCACAGGAAACAAATATGCTTCTAGAGAAGCATATAATCAATTTAATATGAACTGTCCCGTAATATTCACGGCCCAATCCACCAAGCCTTCAAAACCGAAGATTACATTTACTCCTCACCAAATTCGCCTTTCAATATTTGAACCCTAATCCCAGTATCAAATTCTAACCAATTTGATACTTCATATAGCTTACACAAAAAGCTTCACTCAAATCTGCATAATGAGCATAAACGCCACCAGCTACCAAACGATGCACACATAGGGCACAACTCTTACAAATCTCATCCTTTTCCATTTGATTCTTAGTTCCACTAGCTGCGAGTGCAAACGTTGTTCCACCTAGAGAAAAAGCCGTCCAAACCGGATGCTCATAGGTTTTATTCAACTTCAAAATCTTCTCATAGAAAGCTACTGCTCTTTGCATATCCGCTACAGGAATTTCAACACAGCTAACATTCTTGATCATCATAAGCCCTCCAACAACTCAGTTAATTCTTAAGCGCTTAAATTGACTGGTGTCATGAATTTAGCCTGCATTATATTCCAAAATCTCTGATTTACCACTTTCAGCCCATACATAGGGATATTACGCTATTATTGATGAAAAGGGGAAAAGTGATGTAAACTATTAGTGGGCTCGTTTCTTTCGCAGGAACAATACACCAATTACTACTACCGCACTAATCACTATGGCGGCTATCCAAGGTGCAATTAATACAAAAGCAGGTGGTGGGGAAAGCAGCATGACCGAGAGTGTTTGTGTTGTGCCAGCAGTAATCGTGATTGATGTATGATTGGAATAATAACCTTGTTTAACAATCATGACCGCGTAGGGTCCCTGAGCTAAACTAATTGAAAAACAACCATTAACGTCAGTATAAAGCACTTGGGCATTCACATAGACTTCAGCGTTCATGATTGGGAGATGAGAGTTAAAATCAATGACTGTTCCCACAAGGGTTCCATTCATGGTTTCATGGTGGAAACAGCCACTATTGTGATAATCATGGCGAAACATGTACCAGCCCTTACCAGTGCCAGTTCCCGCCCGTAGGGCATAAGCTCGCCCATAGTTATTCTCTGGATCTGTCGAATATCCTCGTCCTCCAACGAAGAAAATATCACACTTACCATCTGAGTCTAAATCCGCAATCACTGGACCATGATCAATCTCAAAAACTGAACGCCCAGCATCTGCAGCGGCATTAAACCCCCATAGAAGATCACCTGTCATACCCCGTAGGACCTGCACAACTCCATTAGACCCACCAAAAACGACATCGAGTTCACCATTACCATCGATGTCAGCGATGCTGGCACCACGGAAGGAGCCACCAGAGGAGACCTCCCATAACTTCGACCCATTCCATGCAAGCACTGTCAGGACATAGGTTCCTGATGCGATAACTTCGAAACGTCCATCGCTGTCCAGATCTGCAATTGAAGTGATAAAATACGCGTTTGCACCATGGTAGCTCCAACATAAGCTTCCATCTTCGCCGTTGATTGCGTACACGTGTTCGTCATAGGAGCCAATCACAACTTCGGGTTTCCCGTCCTCATCAAGATCAGCAAAAGAGCAGCCATGATACATACTATCGCCGGTTTGAAAGGACCAGAGTTCGGAGTAATCACTGCCATTAATCGCATATACCTGATTATCCCCGGCAAACATCGCAATAACTACATCTAACTGTTCATCGCAATCAAGGTCTACAACCGCGGGTCCAGATTGAATATAGCCATTAAAGGGGCCGATTTTGGCATCTAAACTACCATTTCGCGCGTTAAGAACATGTACAAAGGCGCCCTCAGTGCTGCCACGAAAGGTGCCATAAAGGATTTCTAACTGCCCATCAGCATCAATATCCGCAATAGCTGGTGGCGAATCCGTACACCGACCTGGATCATATTCCCAGCACACTTCACCTGTTGCACCATCGAGCACATGCAGCACACCAGCCCCGGAACCAAAAGCCCCCGACGTCGCAAAACACACTTCTAAAGCACCATCACCATTGACATCCACAATCTTCACCGAGGCATCTAACGGACCCGGACCTGCCCACTTCTCCCAGAGTACACTCCCATCCTCTGCATTCAAAGCATAGAAGTGTTCATCCCCCATGTAAGTTCCAAATACCACCTCTAATTTTCCATCCCCATCAATATCCCCCACTGCTGCCCCGCCATAACTATTCGACGATACATCAAAGGTCCACAACACTTCTGGATACGCCGCGCCTTGACGCATCACAGCATGAGCCCCAAAAGGATATGGAGCCGTAAGAAGACACAATGTCCACCCTATTATCATCCACAACCAGACACGGCGTATCAGCGTTGACCACCTTCACTCAGAGAACTACTAACCATCCCCAGAAAACCGAGATATAAGAGGTTTAGCTAAACCCAAAAAAAGTCAACCAACCTCATTTCAACCATTCACTAGCCACACTTACATACTTAGCGCACACCTAGTAGCGCCACCGCCCTACATACGCGCCAACTCAGGTCAATCTAAAAAGAATAGATCTAATTAAAGAACTGATAAGGAAGAGCGGACAATGCGGAAACGACAGGTAATTGCCATTGTTGCTGTGTTTCTTTTAATAGGGCTTAGCACATGGTTTGTATTGAGCTATTTTGCCGTTGTGGCTCCTGAGGTGGAGCTTCGTGTACATACTACGGAATCGATTGGTACGGTTCATCAGCTTGTGGGAGTGAATGATTATGGTCCGGACGTAACCGAACTCTATGAAGACCAGATTGCCTATGATCTGTTTCAAAGTGTGGGCTTACAGCGATTCCGCGTTTGGTGTCAATTTGGAAAACAGCTAGCTGAAGGGCTTGGATGGGACTGGCACCATACTATCTTAATGGTACAACGCTAGCGGATGCCCAAACCCCCTCCAGTTCTATAATTGGACCTATCTCAATCTCCTCTTTGAGGTAGTCAATTCAACTGGTGCCAAGCCCATTCTGACTTTTACCGGGTGTCCTCGGACCCTTGCCCAAGGAGGGGAACCTAATAATCCCCCACAGAATCCTAATGTTTATACGGAAATCGTTGTGCGAGTCGTGATGCACTATCGGCAGGGTTGGGGAGGAGCTACTGGACCAATCTATTCATTTGATTATGTTGAAATTGGAAATGAACCCAATTTTCCCCCATTCTGGATTTTATATCCAACTATCTGAATACGGAAGAATAAAGGTATACCAATATGACAGTCGAGTCTTTAGGACGATGGATTTCAAACAGGCTAAGTCCATACTCCAGCAAGCCAAGAAAATCCTCAACCAAATCAAGAGAATGCAAGAAGAAAGAAAACTTAAGACAGAGTAAGGGAATGTGTGCACAGGATGAATGGCACCATGCACAAACGAAGAGGGGGGAAGTCGAAA
>JABXGY010000098.1 GCA_016550395.1 archaeon
ATTTCTTCGATCTTTACATCAAAGAGGTTTGCCAGTTTGAAGGCGAGTTCCAAGGATGGGTTGTAGGTTCGTTTTTCAATTGCAATAATGGTTTGTCGACTGACGCCTACTCTTACGGCAAGTCCTTCTTGGGTCCACTGTGTGGAATCGGATGTGGTTCGTAGCTGTAGTTCGCGGAGCTCGCGTAAGCGATTAGTGATCACAAGAAATCGGCCCCGAATATGATGTAAAGTCTACTTTACGTAAAGTTTACTTTACATAAAAAAGTTGTGGTTTCAAACAAAATGTGGTGAAACGGAAAGAGGGGGTAATAGTCGATTCTGGTGCAACTCTGCAGTACGAGTGGCACAAGATTCATTCGTGTCTTATGTGGTGTATACACAAAGGCTAGGGTGTTGAAGCCCTGGATTGGTTATTCTGACCTAATATGTGCAATTAGCGAAGGGATCATTCGGAGACCCACAAGTACTCCCATGATGTAAAAGAATACGACATACAGAATAGGGAAAATATAACGCATGATTCCCATAAACGAGAGCAGCAAAGCGTAAATGTAAGGTACTGACACCCCAATCACGATGGATGCTAAGGCGTAGATATATCCTTTATCAGGACCAAATGCTAGCGCCCGACGATAGAAATACCAGGTAAGAGGCAGGCCCAGCATTAAGTAAAAGACTACTAAAATGATTGCCAGAATATTGCTCATGGTATCTATAAAGATGAGAGTGAATTGCACTGCGCCTCCACCTTGATATACTAAGAATATTGTCAGCAGGACAAAGACTATGAACGAAAAGAACAAGATCCAGAACACAAGTACTCGAGTGCGCAACCGGAATGATTCATCCGATACTTCTGACATAAGCTAATCGTTGTGTGTGGTTTCAGAAAAACCTAACGTCATAGAAACGTTCGTGCCACCATTTGAATAATGAAGGAGAGGACGTAGGTGGTTCAGAACTTGAACTAATACCAATATCTTTGGCTTGTCCTCGTTGGATTGAATTGTTAAAATTTATTAGCAAAAACTTCTACCTCCTTCACGAGACCCTTACGGGTTGATATAACGTTTGAATCAATTGAAGTGAAAGTATATGTCCAACGAAACTGCAGGAACTTTAGCCTTAGTGGGTGGTATTCTCAACCTCATTGGTGGTATCATTATTGCAATCGTCTTCCTCTTCACTATCATTCTCATCCCCTTGGGGATATTTGCTCTGCTTCTTGGAATCTTACCAATTACGTGGCGTGACGACCCTGGCTCCCACCGAGTTGGCTTAATTCTCATCGGCGTGTTGACCCTCTTTTCCATTGGGGGTATTCTGATTCTCGTTGCAGGAATCATCGCGGAAGAAGAAAAAGCCTAACTTTCCTGATAATTGACGCCTAATTCAATTGACCACCCCTACCCCTTTTTTTATTCTCTGATATGAACTATGAATGAGCTGGTTGACTTAGTATAACGATGTCTTCTCTGTTCAAATCAGTTTCACGGCTGTTCTAAACTTTAGGATAATATATCCACGGAATCTAATTAGCTACAAATCATTGTAGGTAATTATGATGAATCGGAAATGGTTAGGTCTGTTAGTGATTCCGGTTGTTCTTGGAGTGCTGCTTGCAGCACCCTTTTTGCTCAGCCTTTTTCCTCCTGCTCCTCCCGTGGATGATGGAAGTACGGGTGCATCCCTTTCGAGCTATATGGAAGGAAAGGCTTCAGATATCTTAGCTGTTCAGATTTTAGGCAATTCCACTGATATTGTATATCCAGAATTGTTGGCGGCACTGTTTGTGCCAAATGTCACAGGTGCGTGGACCGTGTCAGCAACTTTTCTCAATGACACACCGGGACCTGGTAATCCCTCGCTTTACAAAGAATATTTCCTGACGACATTAAGTGAAGTGGAAAACATCAATAACGCGCTTTACGCTGGGCTCGATGCAACAAGTCCCTCTTCGGACTCTATCTCTGACATATTGTCCCCAATTGGCTTTGGCTTAGATATTCTCTATGAGGATGGAACGTGGATTCAGGTTTTCTCTATTCAAAGTTCAACAGGACACATCATGTTCCTCAATGGCACATATACGGGCACTCCTGATACAGTCGATCCATTTGATCCAAACTTTATTCAACGTGACGAAAACTGGCAGAATGGCATCCTCTTAGAACCGGGTACTGCACTTGGTACTCTTGTTGACGTAATGAATGACGTCTTTGTCAACCATCTGGATTAACTAATCTGCTGTTTACAGATTCAATTCGCTATTCGATCTTGGTCGGAACTACTACGTATAACACCGTGTTACCAGACAAGGGTTTTGTCTTTATACTGCTCAAAGCAGTTGGGACAGACATGCACATAGAGCTGGTTTTCAGGATTTTCAAGATTATGCTCAATGATCTCGTTATCTTCGATAGGTAATGCTTTTCCACAGAGATTACACCGATAGATGGCTGTAATTTCGAATTGAATCACTCGGCCTGGACAATTGTAGACACGAACGTTACGGTGAAGGCTCCCTAGTTCTCGCATATCTCCCTTCACTCTGAGAGAATGCAACACCGGATACATGCCAACAAAGCTCTCTCCGCAAAGACCTTCCGGGGTATTCCACAAGAATTCAAAGGTCTCTCCCGTTTTATGACCAGCTCGGCAGTTCCCCTCCTTAATGACGGTCACTTTGAACTGAACTGGTTCATTCCAAAATTCTCCAATCTTCAAAACATCTTCCTTCACGTTCATGATGGCATCCTCATAATGCTACTATTTCCCTTACGGATTTCTGTTTTACATAAACCCAGTGCAAGTCTTCCTTTAAGCAGATAAGGTAAACTCAAACACCAAACTACAGGTATTCAGAAGCTTAGTTGGGAGTTTCCAATTCGCTATTATTCTTGTGGCTTACGTTGTATCCGTTGTTTCCGCTTATAATTTTGATAGCGTTTGAGGAAGAAGGCGCCAATAGCGATAATGAAGAGGGTGTTCATGATGATTAGGATGCCTAAGTTCTGAAAATCGGTGCCGATAAGATTACCGTGCACGATGATGAAGACGAGTACAAGGTACATGAGGGCATGGAAGTAACGCCAGTATTTGGGGATCATCAATCGTAAAAGTGCAACAACTGTAGCAATGTAGAGAATGTAGAGAGCAGGACGTCCTGCGAGCTCCCAGAATATAATCCACGAATCAAACCGGGGTATAAAGACTGTCAAATCCATTTGCTGAATGGCAAAGAAGACGGGATGTAATGTGGCAAAGATGAGGCCAAAGACAGCGAACAGGTGATGGATTCGGAGAAAGGGTCTGCCAAAGGCTTGAGTGATCTCTTTGAGAAACGGCGTCATCGCCGTGGCAATGGCTAGTGCAGTAAAGCCATAGAGAGCACAGAGTCGAATAGCAAAACCCAGTGGATCAATAGGAGTTGTGAATAGTGCTAGAATCGTAACGATAACATAAAGCAGTAGCACACAGAGAAGAAATAACCATCCGTTTCGTTTGATTGGCATGATTATAACCTAGTTTTGTACTTAAGCTATGTTCTTCCTTAAATTGTATCTTGTTGAACTTCTTTATATAAGACAGTCTCAATCTAAAAGATTTGTGTATCGAGTTGCTTAACAAATTGATTGGCTCCCCTGTACTTTTTGTGAATTCAGCTTCCTTGAAGACTTTCAGAGATTCTTTGAAAATAAGATGGTTATTACAGCTATCGTAGAGCCTCCTACATCCATTATTTTTACAGAAATCAAAGGCGTATCTGAAATCTGCATAGTTAATCCATTAAATGAGGCGCTTTCACGGAATGAAAATACCCACTTTTCCTTCGCTTGAGGTAATAGAGTAGCATGGTGAGACCTACAACAATTCCGCTAGTTACGATGATGTCTAAGGTCAACCATGAAATTTTCAACCAACTAATCTGCGTCTTTGCGACTTCGAGGATTTGGATATTCCATGGACTAGCTATGCTCATGTTATCAATGGCACGTACTCGTACATAATAGGTGGTCGAGGGTAGTAGCAAGATTATCGATGTCTGGTTAATAAGGTCTAACCACGTAGCATTAGTGTACGAAAAATCAATTGATGGCGCGATTTGGACATGGTAACGGCTGATGGTCCCATCGGGGTCTTGGCTAGGCAGCCAGGAAACGATGATTATGAATTGACTCGGTGTAGGAAAAACAAACTGAGGTAAAATAAGGGGTGGTAAGATGATGGGCGGAGTTGGTGGGGTTGTTAGACCCAATCGACCAACAAAGTATTGGTTTGATGATGCATCCCACCCGACAAAGAGGATTGTACCCGTTGATTCGGCTAACACATTGCAATCCTGCCAACTGAAATTAGACATCCATAATTGAAACGTTAAGATAGTTGTACCATCTGCATTGATTCCAATACCTGCAATCGTTCTAGGAAATCCAGCCAAACCTACATTTAATCCAATACCTACATACAGGTCTGGCTGTATCCAAACGAACCAAGGGAACCAAAACGGATTTTTTGATATCTCTCGTCGCCAAAGTTCGTGCCCCGCTTCATCAATACAAATAACATGAATTACTTCAATGGATTGGTTCTCTGTCAATCCCCTTTCGAATAGCAAATATCCCCCTTCGCTACGAGGGAGTGTTCCCAGAAAACCGTATCCATCATAATAATTTGTCCAGAGTAAAGATCCATTGGGATAGAATTTTTTGGCAAATAGCGCGTTTATTATGTGGTGTCCTATAGCTAAACCTGTAACGAGAATGTTGTTTGTAGGACATTGCAAAACACAGACCGGATACTCTCCTATGTCTTGTGTCGGATACGTTTGGTTCCAAAGCAGGGTACCCTGATCACTGCAACATCCTAGCCATAAATCCACTTCAATTGCATTGTAGGGGTTTGGTGCTACTTTTCCAAGCAAAATCGCTGTATGATTTTCATAGGGAGTTACATCTTTAAATTCGAATTCCTGCGGTAGCTCGAAGGTTGTGTTAGTTAGCCGATTACCGTAGGTGTCAAAGTTCCGAATGAATCCGGTTTCATTTTTCGAAAAGGTTACAAAGAATTCATCATTACTTAGGTTGAAGAGAATTGGACCGGAAGTTCTGGTATAGAGTGTCAAAGGTGGAGGAAGTCCAAAACCTTTCATCCATTGTAGATGACCATCGGCGGTCAATGAAATGATAGTTAGGTTCACAATAAAGTCAGGTTGTTCAATGGGACCATTAAAATGAAATTCTTGTATTGCCGCAATAATCCTTTGATCTACAAGCTCAAGCATCGAAGGCTCTGAATCTATGAGGCCTTGTATCGGTAAATTTCGACTCCACAGAAGCCCATACGTTTGCGGATTTAGCTCATCGCTTTCTTGCTTTTGAGAAAGTGTATGAAAATAGCCTTTCTCCTGAAGAGATAATGCCAAACCAATCAAAATGAAGGCTAATATGAGGCTAGCTCGTCTACTTACTAACATCTCATTCTAAACATGTACTATGTGAGTCGGCATTTATAATTACGAAAGCTAACAGCGTAGGTTGTTTCTACTTTACCCATTCTACCTATTAAGTGACCCAATGATTGGATGATTATTCAAACTTTTAGCCAATATCAGAGTAAGGAAAAAGAAGCGAAATAATTTACATCGAAAACTTTGAATTCTGAACAGCTTTTCTCCAATTTTATTGCTAGCAATCACACCAACACTGGAAAAATAGCAGTGACGCGTTCAAAATTGTTGTACAGCTGTTCAAAAATTTAGATTATTCAACCCACTTTACCACTCTTAACAACAGAAAATTTCTCCTAAGGGAGGTTTTGAAATGGGTTTAATTCAAAAAATCAAGAAGTTCCTATTAGAAATTAGTGGTTACTTGATTCTCCTAGTCCAACAAATTCCAGCATTAGGAGTCTATGTTGGTGTAATGACACTTCCACTTTTCATATTTCTTGTCCTGTTATTTTCGCAACTTCCTCCAACTTTCATCATTGAATTAGCAGGCTTCTTCCTAGTAAGTTTCATGTCCTTAGGTGGTATAATTGCCAATATCCTGGTTATAGGTGGACTATTTCTTGCCATTTATTCTATAGTCTATTTACATCGACACAAAAATGAGGGATTAGTTACCACTGGACCGTACCAATATATGCGCCATCCACAATACACAGGGTTTCTCCTCTTTTCGCTTGGTCTGACAGGCCTTAGTTGCTGGTATCTCTCAATCACCTTTGGAATGGGCTGGTTGCCTGCTGAAGCTACCATTCTCCTCTGGTTCGGACAATTCGCCGCATATATCATACTAGCTCTACTTGAGGATTTCCACTTAGCAAAAGAGTTCGGTGAAACCTTCACCACATACAAGAGTCAGGTCCCGTCACTAATTCCCTTTGGAAGAACTGGTCGTTTAGACATCCCCCTCTCTATTGGAATATTCAGTCTGCTGGTGCTAGGCGCCATCATGCTTCAAATGATTGGAATTAGTGGTCCCACCTTCGGTTGATGATCAAGAAGATAGCCAATAAATTTACTATTCTTGCTTGCCTAAAAATCAAGATCTAGAAAGTGTTAAGATAATGGTGAGTTTATGAGTACTGAGGGTTTCTAGGTGATTGTAGATGCACATTACCATTTGTATTGGGATGACTCGGATCCCATGGATTTTTTAATGGGCTGCGCCCGGGTCGGTGCCCGACGGTTCTCCAAGAACACGCCGGAGCCTATGAATGCTGAACAACTGTTACAAATGCAACTGCCAATCTTGGCTGATGAATCAGGTGATAAACTGGTTCAACTTATGGATGAGTCCGGAATCGACAAGACTCTACTCCTTCCATTAGATTACTGGTATTGGTTTGAGACCTCACAAAATACTCAGCCATATGATATTATGAAAAAGAATGAAATCTACGCGACAGCAGCAAAAAACCATGAAGGGCGGCTTTATTCGCTATTTGGTATTGATCCTCGTCGGAAAAAAAGTGTCTCAGCCTTCGAAAAGGCTGTATCGAAATGGGATATGAAGGGTCTAAAACTTCATCCCACAACACGTTATTATCCTGATGACCCTGTGTGTTATCCTCTCTACGAGAAGGCTCTCGAGTTACAAGTGCCAATCCTCATTCATTCAGGAAATCAGCCTGCACCAATGCCTGCTAAATACTCAGAACCCAAATACATTGACACCGTCGCTGCCGATTTTCCTGAGTTAAAAATCGTGGTTGCGCACATTGGGCATGGCTGGTGGCGACAAACTTTGGATTTAGCATCCATGAAACCGAACATGTATGTGGATTTTTCAGGATGGCAAGGTGTCTATCAAAATGATCCCGCCTATGTGGCTAGTGTGTTACGCTCTGCCATCGATACATTAGGGCCATGGCGAGTGCTCTTTGGCTCTGATGGTGCCTTACTCAATGTCATTATGCCCCTTCCAGAGTGGGTTGATTCAATTAAAAATATCAATTCTGTCGGGAATGCCAAATTCTCAAATGAAGAACTTGAAATTATCTTAGGAAAAGCTGCCATCCACCTCTTTGGACTTTGATTAAACTTCGAAAAATCTTGGATTTTCTCACAGTGGGTTTTCCTACCATGGGTCTTGTGGTGAATTGTTAGTTAGAGTTAGTGTGTATTTCATACAGATAGGCTTTTATACCATAAACGTAGAACGTGTTCTCACACTGTGAGAAAATTAAAAACAAAACCAAGATAAATACTGAGGAGAAAGGCATGTCAGGCTCAACAGGAAATGGGATTCGTGGATACTGGCACCGGATCCGCCTATTCAGCCTAAACGCTCGAAAATACATGCTTGCGAATACCATCTTAGGATTTGCCTATGGGGTATCAAACACTATTTTCAACCTGTATCTGTTGGCTTTAGGATATACCAATGCCTTCCTAGGTGGTATTCTCTCTATTAGTTTCTTAGCCCTAGCGCTGAGTTCACTAGCTGTAGGTTCCATCTGTATGCGCATTGGAGCCAAACGTGCTACGATTCTCGGCGTATTTATCATGACCTTTACGGCTCTCTGGCGAGTCTGGTTCCCCACGCCAGAAGTTCTCATACTTGGAGCAATAATCGAAGGTGTTGGCTATTCCCTAACCTGGGTCGCCTACGGTCCCTTTTTGTCTGAACACAGTGCCTCATATGAGCGAACCCACCTGTTTGGCACGACCCAAGCCTTGAACGTCATCAGTGGGTTTGTTGGTAATACGTTCGCGGGTATTATTCCCGTATGGATTGCAATCACCTTTGCTCTGCCAATTGATAGTGCCATTGCTTTTCAGTTAGCGTTAATTTCATGGATCATTCCATTGGCCGTTACGCTTGTTCCATTACTCTTCATCCGGGATCACACTCAGGCAATCCAACTCAAGGAGGCTGTGGAAACAGATAGAAACGTGGAGAATGAACAAAAATCCATCAAGGAAAAACGAAGGAGTGTTCTGTGGATTATCGTTGCCTTTTCTGTAATCTATGCGATTTTAGGAATTGGTGCTGGGTTCATTGTGCCATTCCTGAATGTTTTCTTCTGGGATTTTTACAATTTACCGACACCAATCGTCGGGTTAATCCAAGGCCTTGGCTCTGCTACAGTGGCACTGGGCGCCTTCTTAGCCCCAATGTTATCCACGCGAATTGGCAAGGCTCGTGCAATCATGGTCGTACAAACCCTTTCACTCCCATTTCTTGTCGTCCTCGCTACTATCATTAATCCCTTCATTGCTGGTATAGCCTACATCCTTCGCCAAGTCTTTATGACAGCGGCGATTCCCATTGATGGTGCCCTCCAAATGGAGCTGGTGCCAACTTCTTGGCGCACTCATCTGAGTGCAATGATTACCTTTTCCTTCAATTTAGCGCTAGCCTTTAGCGTTCAAATCACCGGACAGCTTTACGATTTTGGCCTTTACCTACTTCCCTTCTGGTTCACATTGATATGTTACAGTATAGGCACCGCCCTTTACGTCATTTTCTACAAACCAGAAAAACGCCTTAGTGAACAACCCGAGAAGTAGCAAATTTACGATGTATCTCAGATTGAATTTTAACCTTAAACCCTCATTGATTTAGCAAGTTGCATTTCCCTTTCTCATTGAGGTTAGAAATAATGAAATTTGAGCGATTTGAGTTGGAGCGTATCCAATCTGAATGGGAGCATATTGTCAAATACAATCTAAGTGAAAGCGGAGTCGAAGCTCTTCGGGTTAGCGATCTTATCAAGGATGCCTCTCTTCAACATCAATTTCTGAATCAACGTCTAGGGTATCCGCAAACGAATGGGACAATTCCTCTAAGAGAACTCATTAGCAGTCAGTATCCCGATCTTTCCCCTGATCATGTGACCGTAACCAACGGTGGGGCGGAAGCCAATTTCATCGCTTTACTTCGGTTGAGCCAACAACGAGATAACCGGAATGAGATGATCATGTTGATGCCAAACTACATGCAGCTCTGGGGATTTGGAAAAGCCTTAGGCTTTCGAATGAAGTCTTTCTATTTACAGGCATCATCCAAGGAATGGATTCCAGATATTGAAGGATTAAAACGACAGCTCTCAAAGAAGACGCATCTAATCGCCATTTGCAACCCGAATAACCCCACGGGTGCCACAATTAATGCCGAAGAGTTAAAGGCTATTGCGGAGCTAGCCCAGGATGCTAATGCCTGGGTGTTATCCGATGAAGTCTATCGTGGCGCAGAATTCAACGGACCAATCACCCCTTCCATGCTTGAATTTCATGACCAGACACTTGTGACCTGCGGGTTATCGAAAGCCTATGGGCTCCCAGGGTTACGGATTGGATGGGTGGCCAGTGCAGACGAAGCATTCATCTATGATCTTTGGGCACAAACTGATTATACTAGTATTGCCCCCTCTTTACTCAGTGACACCCTAGCCACAATTGCCCTCCAGCCGCAGAAACGCAAAGAAATCCTTGCTCGTACTCGAAACATTCTTCGCACGAATTGGCCGATTGTTAAAAACTGGCTCACGGAACATTCGCATCTTATCGACTGTATTCCACCAAAGGCTTGCGCTGTCTGTTTACCCACATACCATCCCGATATTGAATCAGTGGATTTAGCACACCGTCTTATCCAAGAAAAAAGCGTCCTAGTTCCTCCTGGTGATTATTTTCAAATGCCCGGTCACCTGCGTATTGGTTTTGGTTACAATACAGACAAATTAACAACCGGTCTACGTCTTATTACGGAAACACTTCAATCCATTATGTGATTGTATTTGACTACATGTCTAGATGTGTTGCTTGGTGAAGACCTTTCGTAATCGTAGTTCGTCACGAATTGGAATATTTGCAATACCAGGATGAAGACCTCCCAGTTTTTTCGCAATCACATCAGGTGCAACTTCATAAAGTTGGAAACCGAGATGTTGGTAGAAAGCGAGTGCGGGAAGATTGTCATTGGAGGTAACAACTAGGAGCTGCTGTTTTCTTTGTTCCTTCGCATACTCTTCGATTTGCCTTACCAACGCCTGTCCAATGCCACAACCCTGATAGCTAGGGAGAATCCCCAGCGCAACAATCAAAACAGCATTTTGGTCAAAGTCAGAATATGAAATGAAGCCAATGATTTCCTTGTCGCATTCAGCAACTAGAGCAGGTTCTTGAGCAACGGTGTACTGTCTTTCGAACATGAGTTGGACTGGATCACCCCAAAAGAGTTGCACCATTTCCTTGATGGTTGCCACGTCATCACAAGTAGCCTGATGAATAGAATACGTACATGATTGTGAATCAATACAATTAGTACACACGGTTCTAATTCTGCTATCATTCCCACAGGTTGACTGTTTACAAACAATGCACTGAAATTCACTATTTTTCTCACATAAATGGCATCGATTATATAATGAGACCAACTCTGTTCACATCCTGCTATCCCTTAGTAATGTTATAGCATTGCGGTACATTATTCTACTTCTATAATTATCAGCTCTGAAATTAAAGACGAAGGTTCATGTGCAATGTCTGATTCGGATAAGAGACTACTAGCCAAAATAGCCGAAACTTGTGGGCAAATCGAATCCACTGCTGCCACCATTAGGAAGTTGCTCAATACCTTTCAAGACCATATCAAAGGTGCTCTAACATACCAAACTCACGCCAAGAAACAATTTCGAACATTGACTAAACGGTTACGGGGATACCTATCTCTCAAAGCACAAACAGATATGTTTCAGAGCCTACGTAAATTCACTACTACTCAGAAACAGCATCCTCCACTCCATAAACCACTAATAAGGAAGTACTACTCAGACCTACGCCAGCTTTCCAAATCAAGTCAAAATTTAGAAAAACAGTTGAAAAAACAATCAAAACCTTGGTCACGAGAACTTAAAGTCTCGACAAAAAACGTTTCCGCACAAATACAGGATTTGGTTAAACATGTGAACCAGACAGAGCAAGCTCTGCTAAAGGCTGTTAAACGCTACCAAACAACAGAACGATATTCTCTAGCCATCTGTGAGGCACTAATTGAAGGCTGGTTAAAAGTGTGTAACGAAGAATATATTGACGTCCAATTTCGGGATTGTAGGGAACTGGCCAAATTTGGATATTCAGCATGTCGTGCCATTTTTGAGACAGATAAAGTCCTCACAAAGATGGTTGATGATATTATAGAAGTAATTCGGGAAAGCCGCGATAAAATGAACGAGATAAGTAAACGATTCACACGTCTCACACGGTAAAAATAGAAAAAGAGAAATTGGAACCCGTGCCCATTCGCTCGAGCCCCAGCAAGATCGGGCACGTTCAGGGGATCGTGAACAACCAGCTTATCGGCGACAGGCAAACAAGTAAATGTACTTGACATCCCGTGCTGTTCTTTGTCCCTTGTTCGCGCCTTCCGGATAATTCATTTTTCGCATTTTGTGCGTCACCGAAGAAAGCAATGGTCTGCGCGTTATATAAGGCGGACTCACCTTTTGGGCTCACAAGTTGAGGTCACAAAATGTGACTAGAATAGCAATTGTGAAAATGATGACTTTGCTTTTCATTCGTCTGAATGGCTTTATTAGCTAATTCCGTAATACAAAAATTTATAAATGTTTACTATTATTTAGTAAACATGTGGCAAAATCCTGTATGAATGAATTTACAGGAATTCGCCGCACAAAAATGAGAAAACGAGGAAAACGCAATGGGGCTTCTCTCTCCTGATGAAGAGATGGTTTGGCAGCAGTTCCAGCAAGGACATTCAACCAGTGATATTGCCAGTACTAGCAATAAGGAGAGTTGGTCTGTTTCGTATGTATCTCGTGTGTTAAACCGTGCAAGAAAAAAGATTGCAAAAGTGCTGCAGGAGCATGCTCGAAGTCATCGCTTGGATGTTGAGAGCCTGTTAGATTACAAGGGACTTCTGATAGGGTTTGACTATCAAGCCAATACCCAAGTATACATTATCTTTACAATTAAACTGGGCATTGTCGTCTGGTACAAACATGAATCTTACGCTGGCAGGCTTTGTCCAGAGTGTCCAAAACAGCAAGAGTGTCGACAAACCCTTGAGGCAATCATTGATGAATACAATATTACATTGCGACAAGATGAAAAGGAGCTCCCCATGACACAGCAGTCCATTGCACTCTTCAATAAACTTGCGGCAAAAGAGATACCCCGGTATCAACGGAGTGTGGAATAATTGGGAAAGGAAAATGAAAAAGCACGGGTGATTAAGCCTCCCGGCGAAAAGATCACCAGCGGTCGGGTGTTTAAGCCTTCGAAGGCTCTGCGGAATAAGATGTGGCTTCAACAATTTATCGTAGCTCTATTCTTCTATGTACTGTTCTTAGTATTTGTTGGAGGGATTGGCACTATTATTGGGCTTGATGATCCGAGTAAATTCTTATGGCTTGTAACTTGGTGGGTGCCGCTAAATATTGGAATGTGGATCTTTAACCTAATTTGGCTGATTCCAGCTTGGGTTTTAACGCCTATCTATGTGGGAAGAATTGAATATTCAGTGATTGCAGAGTCAGGGGAAACAATGCCAGAGGTGTATGTCCGGAAAGGGATTATTAGCATAACACGAAAGCATGTGCCCTTCCGAACTATTACTAACATTAGCACCACAGCAGGACCCTTCGACCGGCTTTTCGGTATTGGTAATATCAATATCGAAACTGCCGGATATTCTGGGCAAAAATCGGGTCCCGAAGAAAAATTGGAGGGTTTTGAGTTTTATGAGGAATTACGTGATTTCATTCTTCAAGAATTACGGAAGTTTCGAGCACCTTATACAATCGGTACTGAAGTCGTAAGTCGCTGGGAGGAACCAGTACCAAAACTCCCTGAAACGTTGGATGATGAGATTCTTCTAACTCTTCGGGAAATGCGTGAAATCCTCTCGGAGATTGCCCGAAAACTCGAAAAAGCTTAACGTGATTAAGCCTGAACATGAGGAAGAGAAGGTTCTTCCTCCCCTTCCTTTTTTGGTCTTTTTCATTCTCAACAATGTGAGAAAAGCTTCAAGTTGAGGCCAAAAATGTAACTATGAAAAGCGAACCTACGGGTTCATCTTTCCACTTCTTTTAGCTGGTTTTTCGCGGATTTAGTAACTGACCGGCTCCCGTGAATATATGTGCCAGGTTTCCTATGCCATGGTTGCCGCAACTAATGTGTTGGTGATGAAAGTGGCATTCTTCAAAAGAAAGAAGGAAGAAAAGAAAGTGCATTTCGACAGAGTCTCTGTCGGAGAAAGAGCAGCTTTAGGCTGTCGTAACCCCCATCCCACAACAGGGTTCCAACGCGCATATAAGATCATGACTTCTCGAAAAGGCGAAAGATGGTAGCTGCCAAAGCCAACGTAACGCATTACGGTGATTGACTGTGGGGATGGGCTGATCCCCCCTTCGTTCATCCGTTGTGGACGCACAGCGGATGAATGATTTTTCTCTTTTTATAACCTGGAAGGACTTGATAATTTTAAAGGAGGAACCTTCAAGGTGAGTTGAACCAGAATGAAATCAGTCAATGTGCTTTTCTTATGGAAGGTTCCGGATCAACTTCAACATTATCTAAAAGAACAACTTGGAGAAATTAATAATCTTAATTTACTTTTTCCCAAAGAAGCTGAAGAGTCTGAGTTTCTTTCATTAGCACCTGAAGCACAAGTGATTGTAGGCTGGCGCCCGTCACAGGAACTTTTAGATTGTGCAAATCAGTTGAAGTTATTCATTTTCCCGGGAGCTGGCGTCCAACATCTTCTCGAATGGTTTAGAGGCCAAGGTCAGGCTCGTGGGGTGGTGTTAGTGAATGGTCATAGCAACTCTTATTTCGTAGCCCAACATGTCATTGCACTTTTGTTAGTACTGCTGAACAAAATTATCCCACATCATGAGTGGATGGCAAAAGGTGAATGGCGGAAGGGTGATGCCGATGCCAAAACCATTCCACTCTGGAAGCGAAAAGTGGGACTGTTGGGGTATGGGGCAATCAATCAGAAGGTTCATCAACTTCTTACCGCATTTGATGTAGAATTTTCCATATTGCGACGGAACTGGGAAGGAAAAGACGAACCTTTACCCTCACCTGCAAAGAAGTATACTCCCTCACAATTACAAGAATTCCTTGCCAGTATAA
>JABXGY010000099.1 GCA_016550395.1 archaeon
ATTGACGATACATAGCACGGACGAGACCACGATGACGGTAATTAGGATGTACAGTTTGATGTTCACCGAGTAACCCTTCAGAGGTAAGCAGGGTTTTGTAAAAGCCAGCGATGCAATTGTTAATTTTAGCTCCAAAGTAGTGGAATCCCTCTTGCATCTCACTGATGACCTGGTCTGGGGTGAGAACACGTTTTCGTCGCCAAGCGCGAGGGATATGGTCTGCTTGGGGCCATACAAGGGCGAGTAATTCGGAGATCTCTAGGGCGTCGTCTTCGGTGAGTTCTTCGATGTGGATGCCTTCGTCTTCAGGTGGGAAGTCTTTGGTCTTCGGTGACATCGACATGGTAGAACACATTTGTGTTGAAGCCATTTGAATGCTTGCTTTCTTATCGGGTTTTAATAACCTCATAGGCTTCTTGGAGAGCTGTGCATCCTCTACAGCGTATACAGCCTGCACGGTGAATAGCGGGATCAAGGTCGTGATCATAGAGAAGTTGTGCACAATCCAAATATACATCGATTATCTCACTGAGGTTATGAACATATGGAGGTATATGACCTTCCATGTGCGAACCAGGATTAGGTCGGTATGGGACAGGAACCGGAATCACTCCAATTTCGATAGTGGTTTTGAAGCCCTGATGGAGTTGTTCAGGAGTTTCCCCTAATCCGAGCAGAATAAAGGTGCTAACTTGCCCGCGACCAAAAATTGTCACAGCCGATCGCCATGCGTCTAAATAGTCGGAGAAGCTCGCGTGTTGGAATTTACCTGGACAGTATTTCTTACGCAAGGTATCGTCATAGATTTCGAGATGGATGCCAACCGTGTCAACGCCTGTCTCCTTCATTGCACGAAATTGATCCGCTGATTCGGGAGGTTCAAGTTGGACATGGATTGGAATATCACTTTTCTTGCGGAGCGTTGAAACGAATTCAATGTAATCCTTGGCACCGCGATCTGGACGTTTTGGGCTTCCTATGGTGAGAGTAAGGTGGCTAGCTCGACCTTCTTGTTGTGAAGCCTCGAGGACTTGGAGGAATTGTTCAGGAGATTTTCGGAAAGTAGTTCTGCCTATTTCGAGACTTACAGGAATACTACAAAAGAGGCATTCTAGCCCTTCGTTGAAGTAATCACAATGTTGGACAAGAGTGGTAGCTAGGCAGTCAATACCATGGACCAGAGCTATGTGTGACATCGGTGTGCCATCATCTAGTTGGTATTGGTAATAATGCGGAACCTGGACGAGTGTAACCTCGAAGACTTCGTTATCGAGGTTATTGATTTGAAACCGATTTTCTGAGATGGGGTTAAGCGCTAAGGAGTGAAAATCTTTTGCCTGTTGATTCGAACGTACAGGTGCATTAACAACAATTTTTTCATCCAATAAGAAATAGCGACCCAATGTTGGTCCTGCGCCCCCTCTTCGCCCCATGTTTTCTTCTGTTAAGAAATGAACTCCTCGTGTGAGCAATGCTACTTTTCGTTTTAAAATATCTTGGGCTGAAGTTTGGGGGGACACAGTTCTCGCCAGGGAAATATATTCATCAATTAACTGGTCTAAAAGTTTCGCTCTCACCATTTTCAACGGAGTTTTTGCTAATTACTTGGATTCATGGAGTGGGTGGTTTTATATTCCTCAAAGAATTTGGAAAGGTCGACGTTTCCGCCACTTAAGATGATCCCGATTCGTTGGTTATCGATGGTCTCCTTGATTTTAATGAGTCCTGCTAATGGCACAGCGCCAGAGGGTTCAATAACGAGTTTCATCCGTTCCCAAAGGAATCGCATGGCATCTATGATTTCATCATCTGTGACGGTGATGATTTCATCAACTTTTTGTTGAATTATTGAAAAGGTGAGTTTACTCAAAGATGTGCGAAGTCCATCAGCAATAGTGTTCGGATTTTCACTTGGTACAATTTTACCAGATTTAAAAGACCGATAAGCATCATCCGCCCCTTTGGGTTCAATGGCATAAACCAATGCTTTCGGGCACAAACCCTTCGTAGCGATAGACGTCCCACTAATGAGTCCTCCACCTCCAACTGGAGCTAAAATCATATCAATAGCTCCAACTTCACTAATCAACTCATAAGCCGCAGTCCCTGCTCCAGCGATTACCCGAGAATCATCATAGGGATGAATGAGAATGAACCCATGCTTTTTAATGAGCTGTTTAACAGTACGTTCCCGCATTTCCATATTCGGTGTACAGAACTCAATTGTTGCACCATAATCTCGCGTTGCAGCAATCTTAACAGGTGAAGAATTTTCTGGCATCACGATAGTTGCTTTTATTCCGAGCATTTTCGCAGCAAGTGCAACAGCCTGAGCGTGATTTCCTGATGAATGAGTAATGACACCGCGTTGTTGTTCTTTTTCTGTTAATTGGGATATTGCATTATAGGCTCCACGAAATTTGAAGGCTCCGATGCGTTGGAAGTTTTCACATTTGAAGAATATACTGCAATTGGTCAGGCGATTTGCAGTAAGGGAGGTCATGATTGGAGTCTGTATACTGGCTCTACGTATTCGCTCATAAGCAGCTTTGACATCTGCGAATGAAACCATAGATATGTCTATGGTCGTAAAGCAGAATAAGTGTTTATTTCTCCTTGGATAAAATGCAGGGCAGGTTCCGTGGGGAAGACTTTATAACGTGGCATGAAATGAGAATAGCTCTCACAGGGTCAATTGAAAGGATGTTTAGCATGTCAAATCGAATTGTTATCGCCATTGGTGGTAATTCTCTGATTAAAGATAAGGCACACAAAACCGTTCCTGACCAATATGCTGCAGCTGAAGAAACTATTCCCCATATCGTTGATCTCGTAGAACAAGGATGGGATGTGGCAATCACTCATGGCAATGGTCCTCAGGTTGGATTTATTCTTCGTCGGTCAGAACTTGCACGACACGAACTTCATGAAGTTCCCCTTGATTTCTGCGGAGCTGATACCCAGGGTGCCATTGGGTATATGCTGCAACAAATTCTCTATGCGGAGCTAAAACGCCGTAAAATCCGAAAACAGGCTGTAACCGTAGTCACTCAAGTTCTTGTCGACAGTAAAGATCCTGCTTTTTCTAAACCTAACAAACCGATCGGTTCATTTATGGATCAAGATACAGCAGAGGATCGAAAACAAGAGGGGTGGCATGTTGTTGAGGATGCTGGTCGGGGTTGGCGTCGTGTTGTTCCATCACCAATCCCCCGTGAAGTTATTGAAGCTCATGCAGTTTTAAACCTCATAGAAGATGGATTCGTCGTCATTACCGTTGGTGGCGGTGGCATTCCAGTAATTCAAACCGATGATGGGCGCTTAAAAGGTGTATCAGCTGTAATTGACAAGGATCGTGCTTCAGCTCTTCTCTGTAAAGCAATTGATGCAAAACAGTTCCTGATTTCAACCTCCATTGACAAAGTCTATCTAAATTTTGGGAAACCTAATCAACAAGCCATTGATAAAATGACTCTCAGTCAGGCTAAACGATACTTAGAAGAAGGCCACTTTGCTCCCGGTTCCATGGCGCCTAAAATTGAATCAGTAATTACTTTCATCGAAGATGGAGGTGAGTTAGCTATCATCACATCTCCTGAAAATATGGCTCGAGCACTGAAGGGTGAAGCAGGTACACACATCACTCCCGATTAGCTAACCATCCAAATGTTTTTTGAAGCATTTTAACGACCATAGTCAGCAAGTGAGAGACCAATAATGATTACGGAAATCTTCGAGGATATTGCTCAATTTTCGAAAGAGGATATACATTCACTGCTGAGCCGTATTCAGCCCATTCTCCGTAAGGAATCACTTCTTGTTAACCTACCTAAAACACCACTACTCTTTGTGGGAGATACGCATGGTGATTGGGAAGCCACTAAAATTTTGTTAACGCGGCATTGGGATTCACCAACTACTTTTGTATTTTTAGGCGATTATGTAGACCGAGGACCCCATCAAATTGAGAACATGAACTTACTTTTTGAACTCAAAACGAAGACTCCAAATCGCATAGTTCTTCTTCGAGGGAATCATGAAATCCCAAGTATCAACCGTTATTATGGTTTCTATGATGAGGTCCAGACCCATTTAGGAAATTTGATGAAAGAGTATTGGGACACTTTCGCTCATCTACCCCTCGCAGGAATCAGTCGAGATTACCGAATTTTTGCTGTTCATGGAGGGATTCCGGAAGGGTTAGACCAAATTGATGAGATTAACCGATTTCCACGAGAAGTGGAACCCGAGCACCCAGGCACATTTCAGTTATTGTGGAATGATCCAAAAGAAACTCTAAAGGGATTTGCAGCTTCCATGCGTGGTGGACATGCGCGTAATTTCGGACTCGATGTGACAATTGAATTCATGAATCGGAATAATATTGATTTGATTGTTCGAGCTCATGAGGTGTTTCACCATGGATTTCATGAATTCTTTGATGGTCGTATTCTGAGCCTTTTCTCTTGTCGTAATTATCGAGGACCAATAGCTGGAAAAGCCTTGTATGTCAATCCAAATGGAGATCGAGAACTTACGTCCATATAAATCAAATTATGTTCGTGCTGAGCGAATAGCTTTGATTAATTGAATTTGAGTAAATGGTTTCTCTAAAAATTGAATTCCAGTTGACTCAGCGATATCTCTTCCTAGGAATTTGGTTCCCATTAGGATGATTGCAAATCCTTGTTTTTTCAGCCTATTGATGAAATCACTGGTCATAGAGCTTCCAAGCCAGTAATCAAATATTACCACATTAGGAGGTGTCTCACTAGCATCCAGAGCATGTCGAAAGGCATCAATTGTATGAATTCCAGGACAGACCACATATCCAGATTGCTGGAGGAGTGATTCAATGGATGAACGCAGGGTATCAAGCGGGGTTATGACCATGACTGCTTTTGCCATCCAACATTTCTCCGTATTTTCCTTTTTTTGGATCACGTTTTTTTCGTGACCTAGAAGATTTCGCACTCGGAATCAAAATTTGAAAGACTGTCCCGTAGCGAGGATCATCTAGAACGATATTTTTGACATAGAATTTTCCTCGGAAATAGTCTATTAATGCTGGTACGACTAAGAGATTTGGCATCGCTTTTTGAGGTTGTTCGGTGTCAGAACGGAAGAGAAGAACTTTTTCGACATCAGATAACACCCATTTGGGATGGGCGATCTCTGTTTGCCAGTATTCGATTTCAAACTCTGTAATCTTTGAAAAAGCTACATCAATCGTTGCTGTACCACCCACATCCTGCTCCAAAATGAGCCGGAGTAGTGGCTGGAAAATTTGTCCAAGATAGTCATTAGCTAAAACTTGGCATTTTTGTTCGGGTAAGGAGAGGTTGATTTGACTTGATGATTCAGGAACCAATTCTTGGAGTTCACTGATTACTGTTGTAATAGTAGTGCATAAATCAATCCGTGAGAATTCTGGCAAGGCCTGGGCATCAATGAGTCGCAACAGTTGAATGCTTTTCATCATATCCTCAATTTCATTTACTTCGACCTGTATCCTCCCAAAAAAGTGCTTATGATCTTCTGAGGTAGTTGCTAATCTTCCAAGTTCCGTAAGGCTGAGAATGCTTTGAATCCGATTCGTAATTGAGTTACTAAGAATTGATAGGTAGTAATCTAGCTTGGTTAGTTGAGAAGTTGAAGGTTTTCGGAGTATTTGCTCTGTAATAGTAAATCGGCGTAACTCAGCCCGAACACGACCTAACTCTTCAACAAGGGAGGCATAACTATCGGAGACCTCTTGTAATTCCGTAAAAAGCAGTGCAGGAGGTTCACTGTAAGTAATAATACCAGGTTCAGTAACCGCACTAGTTTCCGCTTCAAGACCTTCTAATGGACGAAAAAGTAATCGAGAAAGATAGAATGCAGCACTTCCACTCACCAAGAGAAGCACAATAATCCCAATTCCCAGACCCCCACTAATAGATTGCAAGGCACCAGTGACATCAGGAGGAGACAAAAAAACGAGTAAGACTCGACCTGTTATAGTAATAGCTACGGTGCCAATGAGGGTTAAGACAACTACTAAAGAAAGAACTAATACAATCCGTGTTACGACGGGGTATTTGATCGAGAGAGGGCGTACAGTCGCCGTTTTTTCCAGTGTTTCTGTGAAAATAGTGAGAATCGCAATAAGGAAAGAGAATATCCCGAATAATAAGATGACATCAGAAAATGATCCAGAATAGAAAAAGGCTGAGGTCAAAGCGTAACTGGAGGCATATTGGAAAGCAAACACCGTATAACCTACAATGAGGATTAGACTTGCCAGAACTAAGAGAGAACGGCTTAATCGTCCAATAATCTCTTTGGGAGGGTCCTTATTGAAATAAAAACTCCAGGCAAAAATTGCTGTAAAAAACCCAATTAAAATACGAAGCCCGGATCCAATAGCAGGGAAAATAGGTGGATTGAAAGTTAAATTCAGTTGATAAGTTGTTAAAATGCATGCAAGGAAGAGGATTGTGATAAGTATATAACCTCCAACCTGTCGCCAGGATTGACGGCGTTGCTCAATAGATACGAGGGCGAACCCAACGAGTAACACAAGATTAGCAATTGCCGCTAGATAAACAGACCCATTAGGATAAGTCACTGGTTGACCGAAAAAGAGTGTTTCAATTAAGAGCCACAAATTAGCGCCTACTCCGATTATACTTGTCACGGCTACAACTATTGCTAGCCGCCGGGCTGTTTGATTATGAAAACCGAAAAGAATGAGACATACACCTAAACTTGTAACGAACACTACGATGTATGCGCTCACCAAATAGGTCAACGCTATTTGGGAATCAAATATTCCGATTATGGTTGGAATTATTGAAAAGATGAGAGCAACAGGGAACGCAATCACTACGAATTTGTGACCATAGCTTCGAAACCATTGACTTCCTTTGATATCTTGTGACACCTCGTCACCCCACTTTTCACGAGGCGATGAAGAGGACAGGCTTATCTTTAGCTAAAAAGCTTTTCACACCAAACTCAATTTGTGTTAACTCGCATTTTCTGAAATTACGAAGCCAGTTGTTCAATCTTTCGACGATTCCGTAGGTAAACAAAGAGACCGATTGCTATCATGACTATTGCGATAGTGAGAGCAATTCCAACTCCCATCAGCAAGGATGGCGTGGGATTTGGAGTAAAGATGAATGTGTAATAGAGCCCATTATTGTCATTAATAACTGAATTATCTACATAATCAATAGCTTCAATGTAGAACCGGATTTGAGTTCCAGCAGGATATGGACCAAGCATCAATGTATACAAATTATCGGTGGTTGGTTCCATTTGCCGTACACGCCAGTATGTAGTGTCGATATCGTAATGGACTAAAACATTGAATATCCCCGTTCCTCGAATATCTTGTGTAATCATTGCACTGATTGTCACTACATCAGTATCGAAGG
>JABXGY010000100.1 GCA_016550395.1 archaeon
AGTTACATCCGTGGCAAAAGAACGACCAAATCAAACCTTACTTGAATTAGGTCTATTATCCTTACCTCTATTCACTGGATTTACCTACCTAATCTTACGACCTTTATCGGCGTTCCCATTCTCAATATGGCTTTTCATTGGAGCTGTCCTAGTAGGTGCATTACTCGCCCTCTTATGCTGGCATGTTTTCAAACCACACCGAAATTCATAAAAACCAACTAAAATCTGCGTCCCAATTCGACGATATAAAAATCAATACGAATCAGGTGGTAAAACCTTGCTTAAAGATGTAAATGGACTTGGTCCGAAAAGCCTACAAAAATTACAAGACGCAGGAATCCTCACACTTGAAGCCCTAGCCATTCAGGATCCTAAGGTGATGGCTGATCGTACGGGATTACCCGAAAGTACGGGAAACCGATTCATCACTGAAGCCCGGCTTATGTTGAAGGAAAAAATGGCGTTAGATTTTGTGCCAGGAAGTATAGCAGCCAAAGTGTTAGATGTTCCAATATTTTCTACTGGGGTGGCTGGGTTGGATAAGATTCTAGGTGGTGGACTTCGTGCGGGGGCCATCTACGAATTTGTCGGACCAGCCCGATCTGGTAAAACCTCGATGTGCAGCCAATGCTGTGTAACCGTTCAACTTCCGCCCGATGGACGTACTATTCAGATTGGAAAGGATGAAGAATACACAGTTCATGGTCGAGGTGGTCCTGCTATCTGGCTAGATACAGAAAAGACATTTCGTCCAGATCGAGTTTCCCGAATTGCAGAGCGGTTTGGTATGGATCCTAATATGGCGGTCGAGAGTATTAACTACGTTAAGGTTGTCAATGCTCATCATCTCCGCTGGCTCATCGAAGAACGCCTTCCCTTCGTATTAGACGCTACAAACGCTAAACTCATCGTCGTTGATAGTCTAATCCGACATTTTGGTGCAGAATTTATTGGTCGAGAAACATTAGCACGGCGACAACAGATTATTAGTCGCCTGTTACAGCTTCTCATCGAATATGCTGATGCCTATCAAGCAGTGGTAATTTACACAAACCAGGTTCGGGCCAATCCCTCACCCTTTGGAAGCCCAACCAAAGAGGCAGGTGGTAACATCCTCGCCTATGGATCAACTTACCGAATTCGACTACGTCCCATTAAAGGTGAAGAACGTCGAGCAACCATCAGAGACGCGCCTGACCTTCCCGAAGAGGAGGTCACTTATTATCTAACCGACATCGGACTTGTAGATAAAAACGGTCTAGGCACCCTCGCTATCCCCGTTAATACCGATAAGGGTGATGGCGAGTGAAACGCACTAATGCCCAACACAGAATCACTGGCCAATCCCCCCTTCCTTGGCTAGCCCTTCTCCTCATTTTCTTGTTAAGTGTCATGTCCAATTCGCATGCTTCTTGTATATCCACCAATCCTGTTCCCGTTATACAGACTCGGACCTACCAGATTTATGTCACATCATCAAACGACAATTTATCAATCTCTTATTTTGGACGAGAACAATTAACCCTGAATTCAACCGACGCCTTTTCCTATCTCGGTTATCTCAGCTGGAACCTCACTTGGGATAATGGCCACACCTGGTATGCGGATAACACCAACTATACTTACTCCCCGAATCGTACTTACAATTATTCAGGGGTCATTTGCTACACAGCTTGGTGGATTAATCCATCAACCCAACTAGGAGAACAAATACGAATTGATGGAGACCTTCCCGCGACTAACAATTTTCTTCGGATTGCTCCTTTCACCGTTACTGATCTAATATCAATTGAAGTTGCCAATCAATATGTTAACTGCTGGCAATTGTCCTATTTATCCGGAAATCGACAACACGAACTTTACTACTATGAGTATCACACTGGAATACTTGTACGTGCCGTTTCGCTTCTTCGGGACTCTACTCAATATGTGCATGAAATCTATCTCGAGTTATTAACAGCAACTCCCTCCCTTCCTTCAAATTCTCCTATCCTACATTATTGGACCAATTACAATTCCATCATTCTCTCCCTCATAGGTGCCACTCTAGTTGCCCTTTTCTTCTACTACTTTTTACAACGATATCGACCACGCCATCCTAACCGACCTCCCCCTTCGCACAGTGAGCATAATGCTTAAAAACGAACCTAAAACCCACGCCGCACACCCACTCCTGGGGGGATAACAACATAATGATGCCCTCGACAAAAACAATTCCTCAACTCATGGTCTTTCTCATCATACTTTTTCTTCTACTCAGTTTAACAACAATCGCACCCATTGGCTACTTAACTGAATCAGCTTTACTAGAAACTAGTGACGATGTACTTCAAGAGAAATTGAACTTACAAAATTTCTTTTTATCACCAAAACCCGGTGATTCTCGTATCCCCCCTGTTCCTGAGTCGAATCCTCAAGAAGGAATCCTCAAGTTCCTTCCTTTTGGTAACCTGCTTCTTGTTTATGGCGATTTCGTTAATGAATCAGGACAAGAACCAATTCACAATTGGATTACTCTCTTTGAAAATATGGGATTCAATACAACTGCAATTCACATTAATGCCCTTCCAACACAATTAGAATATGATTTGTTAATAATAACTCCAAGTGTTGGATTAAGTAATGCAACCTATGGTGTGTCACAAGCATCAGCGCAAATAATTGGAGCCAGTTCTCATCCCGTCCTCCTGTTAGGATATGCTCATGAGGTTCTTGATCAAATCTGGGGTTTTGATCCTATCATGGATTTTGTTGTAAGTGTAGAAAGTTATCTGTGGGCTTCAGATGAAGATCAACAATTCTTTACACTTCCTCATGCAATTCCATTAGTTAATCAGCGACTTGGGATTTACTCTCAACATATCAACTACGATGCCTACCGTCTCTCGGTACTACCTGATAAAGTAGAAGTTCTTGGGTATAACGCCGTTGGTTCTGGAGCACAATTACTCTGGTTTCGAGCCCTTTCTACTAATCCTTACATCTACTACTGGGGTCTGGATCAAGTTTCACATCTTAGTTCTGAGGGAATTCAATTCTGCGAAAACCTCTTACACTGGCTTATTCGACCCAGTTTACAACAACGTCTTGGCCCCACATTAGCGGCATTACAACTTTTTGATAATCCCATGAATGATTTCTGGGCGGTACAGGGTCTTGGTGGATTTGGATACCCCTTAGAACCCTCTCTCACCTTCACTTATTATGTGGCTGATCTGGTTAAAACCTATGGATTACCGGTGAATATCTCCGAATTCGACTCTTGGGTCCTTAGTTGTTACAACCCTTTCCAAGGTTGTTTCGAGGACTTATCAAGCCCACAACTTCACGATCGATGTGTTACTACTAGTCTGGGTGTACTCACTGCTCAGACTCTAGGAATACTCGCTCAGCTTGATCAAAATCAAATCGGTGATTATATCGCTGACTGCCAAGATGCTATTACTGGTGGTTTTTTTACTGAACTCGGTGTTCCAAAAACAACTCTGAGAGCGACACGATTTGCTATCGAAGCATTAACTGAACTTGGA
>JABXGY010000101.1 GCA_016550395.1 archaeon
TCATTCCTCCAATTGGTTGATTAAGACCTGAACCCTATATCTGTCATCTTGCTCTTAAAATATATCCCTAAATGATCGAAATGCCAGATTTCTGCTGTCGTTATTATGAGGGAATCATTGGGAGAATCTAGTGATAGAAAGGCTGTTTTCAAAAGCTGAGCTCTTCGACTTTATGCAATCGAAGTTGTCTGCCATAAGTAACTTTAGTCTATTCTTTTGATTGACACCCTTCTTAAAATCAGTACAGAAAAAATGGTGAAATGTGAACTTGAAAAGCACGCTAGTGCGCTAAATACAACGACACTCAATTCTCAAGCTCGTTAGATCCACCTTTTCTTCCGAAAATACGCAAGAAGACCGATTATTATGACAAGCATCACTACTAGCAGGAGAGGATAGCTCCAGGGGAAAGTATACTCTGGCATATTTGGAAAATTCATGCCATATATACCAACAAGGAGTGTAAGAGGGATGAAAACCGTAGCAATAATAGTTAGTACTTTCATGACTTCATTCATGCGGAAACTTGTGCTTGATAGATAAATGTCCAGCATCCCAGATAAGGTGTCGCGGTAAGTTTCGATTGTATCAAGAATCCGTACCACATGGTCGTAGATATCGCGGAGAAAATGCCCTGTTTGTTCACGAACGGTAGGCGGTTCCTCACGTTCTAAATGGCTAGTAACTTCGCGTAAAGGCCACACGGCTTTACGTGCCTGAATCATTATGTGTTTCAGCTGGTATATTTTCTGTAACGTTTCTTGCGTAGGTTCTGTAATTACTTCTCTTTCAATATCCTCTAAGCTTTCACCAAAGTTTTCTAAGAAGGCAAAATATCGATCAACAACCACATCGAATAGTGAGTAAAACAAGTAATGAGTTCCACGTGTCCGAATATTACCACTATTATTCTGAATCCACTCTCGGATTGTATGAAACAATAACGATTGGCGTTCCTGAATCGAAATTACATAATTAGTGCCAAGTATGAAGCTGATTTGCTCATGATTAAAATCATATAAAGAATTGAATTCCAGAGCTTTCAAAACGACATACTCATATTTGCCATAATTTTCTAGCTTAGGACGTTGATCTGTTGCAAGTATATCTTCTAAAACCAACGAATGCAATTGGAACCGTTCACCCAGCTCTTGAAGGGTGTCAATGTTTGCTAACCCTGTGATTTGAATCCATAGGACTGCATCCCTTTCAGAAATTTTTGGAAGTTCCTGTACGGATTTTATTATTTTTTCCTGAAGGCTTTTTTCGTCATACAGCTCAAAGGAAAGAATGGTAGGTTCAACTGGTCTTTCACCGACATAGATGAGTGTTCCAGGAGGAAGCCCTGCTTTCTCTCCTCGCCTTTTACCTGATTCTTGCATTGGGAATCACGATCGACCTGACTAATAATTGTAGGAGATACTGGGTATCTGATAAATCTTAAAGTTAAGCCTATCATTTAGACTCCCAAAAAAATACTTCCAAACATGAGTCGGTGGTAACATTCTCCATTGCATCTGAATTGCGTAGGAATGGTTTTGTGTGCTCGTGAAAGCAGATAAAAATGAAGAAGAAACGCGAACCGTATTGAAATAGGTGTCTACAATTTCTGAATAATCACAATGAAAAAGTTGATACTGTAGATTATTCACGTAATTCAATTGAAGGGAGATTTCTATGCATCGTTTTGATGGAAAAACCGTGATTATTACAGGAGCAAGTGGAGGAATTGGCAGTGCAACAGCTCGATTGTTCGCAGAAAATGGTGCTGATGTGGTTGTCAACTACTTTTCTTCTCCAACGAAAGCTGCTGAAGTAGTAGGTGCGATTCAACAATTAGGAAGGCGAGCCTTGAGTGTCAAAGCGGATGTTTCAAACCCAACCGACGTATCTACCATGACCAAAGAAGTCATAGATCAACTTGGAAGAATTGATGTGCTCGTTAATAATGCAGCAGCTCATCCACCTCCACTGTTTCAATTTAAAAATCCGGATTGGGATTTCTGGATACGAATGGTACGAGTCAATATTATGGGCATCTTGGTCTGCTCTCATTATGTAGCCCCTTACTTGAAGGAAACGCATGGAAACATCGTGAATGTCGTTATGGATTACCATCCTGGCGGCATCGGTTACACGCTGACTAAAACCGCTGGTACACCAACTACGCGGGGACTGGCTCGTGAACTGGCACCAATTCGCGTTAATGCTGTCTCGCCAGGACCGATTGATACCTGGGGCATGACCAAAGAAGAGAAAGCTGCGTTTATCAAGCAAGCGCTCATCAAACGGACTGGCCATCCCACAGACGTAGCGAATGCCATTCTCTTCCTTGCCTCTAGCGAGGCATCATATATTACGGGTGAAACCCTCCATGTTGATGGAGGAAACTTCGACCATAAGTAAATCCTAGACTCTCTTATGGTCATCCTGTGAGTGTATTTTGAAAGAAGTTGTCTCCGGTATCGACGGATCTCACAATTAGAAACCGAATGTTTACGAAAAATAGAACCGCAGTACAGAATGTACATGCGTAAAATGTGCTCGAAGGAAATCGCGGATTTAACACTTCTGAAAACACTGTTCCCCCTGAGGGGAGAGAGGTACTAGTTTTCAACTGTGGAAGTGTCAGATCTTTCGCTACCCTTCAAGTCACACGTTCTGTAATTTATACCGCTCAAAATTAGTCTAAAAAGATTCTGATTAGATTAATTACCCTAACAAGATATTGGCAAATCTGCAATAACCATTTTATGAGGTGAAACCCGCGATAAAAAAATCCTTGAAATTACGCGCCATGATAAACTGATTAAATACAAAGTCTTCTTGTTTCAGGCTTACCCAAATGAGTGTAGATTTACTGTTTGTGTAAATCACTTATCATCGGGTGGTGGCCAATTTCCTTGAAGTTGGCGTAAGATTATGATTTGCCCAATATGGTAGCTATTATGCTGGATTTCTACAAGGATACCTTTTCCGAGTGGCATGTCCCCGAATCCTTTGATGAGTTGTGTCAGGTCCTTGGTTTCAGCGAGTTCTTTCAATTCAATAAGGTGGTTGGCGAAGCTGTCAACGAGTTTCTTCCACGATTGTTTCGTGAGCTTCGCATCGGATTCCAACCAGTCTGTGCCTTTGATGGCATCCCAATCAATGGCTTTTCCTTGAATGGCTTTCATCGTGATATCATGCCAAAATACGATATGGAAAAGGTGATCCCAAATCGAATGTCCATCCTTGTATGGTTTTTTCTTTGCCTCTTCTGGTGTGATTCCAGCGAGGGCTTTGAGCACATCATAGTGTGCGAGTTTGCCGTAGAGACCATCTGTAAAGGCCTGCCGTATCCAATCAGACATTGTCTTGAACCTCAGTAAATATAGGATACAAGAGCTCGCTAGTGATACAAAAAAAGGTTTTCCTGCAATTCAAAGACGATATTTTCTACTTTCATGAGAGTTACTCTATCAAAAGTAATGATTATAATTTGTAAGATTTGATTATCTAGGACGACATATAGGGGTTAGTCGTTATGATATCAATTGATATTCAATCAGCATTAGCAAAGATAAAAAAAACTAATGTGACGGTTCTACCGGATTTTTATTTAGACATCATTGTTAATCCACAAATGTCCTACGAGCAATTAATGGCTGGAATTAGTGATGTTTACACAAGAGGTGGAGGGAATTTATTAGGACCAAGCATCCAATTCGTTTCGGGAGGAAATGCAGGAAACGTTGCTAAAATATTAGCTGGATTGGGCGTCTCTACCACTTTCATAACTGAAACATCTCCACTTGGTAAAAATCTCATTGAATTCTTTATGCATCCACTAGGTGTTAACACAATAATAACTGACACAGGGGACATGGCTAGCTCCATGATTCTTGAGATTCCTTATGGCTCAAGTAAGAATAACGTAATGGTAAATAGTACAGGAAGTGTGGAAGATTTCTCATCTACTAAACTAACACAAAAACAATGGGACATCATGAAAAAGAGTGATGCAATTGCAATTACAAACGCTCATAACCTAAAAATGGAAGAACTGGTTGAGGTGATTCTTCAGAAAACACCTGACAACGTGAAGATTTCAATCGATTTTTCGGATCTCACACCACATATCGACCGAATAAATGAAATTTGGAAGCGGGTCTTAAAGCATTCACGACCTCCTTCACAAATTTTTGGAAATGCGACTGAAATTACATTATTGGCCAGACAACCAAAGAAAACACCTGAGGAGGCAATCCAGATTTTATCCTCAACATTCCCTAGCATACTATTTGGATTACATACACCTGAAAAGGCTGAAATTTGGCAAAAAAATGAACAACTTGCTCTTGAAGCTACTTTTCAAGTTCCTATTATTCGATCAACAGGAGCTGGTGATAGTTGGCACGCTGGTTTCTTAGCAGGACAACAAATTGGGTTAACTATCCCTGAAGCTACAACATTTGCGAATGCAGTTGCTGGCTTTCATCTTTCTACTGGAAAAATTGTTACAATAATGGATGCAGTGAATCTGAGTAACTCTTCACCACGTCAATCCATCTGAACCGGCTTACTCAATTCGCTAAGATTCGGCATTAGTAATAGGACAATTCAAAGCGATTTTCTTCAGATTCGAATTTATTTCACCCGTTCGGTGATAAAACATAAGAGGAACCTGCGAACTTTCGTCCATCTAAGGTGACTTTTCCTTGATGAAAAAGAGCAAGTGTCAGGAATGTGAACATACAAACGATTTCAAGGGTTGTGCACTCAAACACATTACTACCGCTCGTAAGCTCTTAGCCGAAGGCAATATCAAAGGTGCAGAACATCAGCTCAGCTGTGTTGAACGCCATTTAAAGGAAATCTAACAATTTTAGAAATTCTGGTACACTCACTGGATTCCAAAGAGCTATATTTTATCCCCATTTAATACAAGTTGCTGACCAGGTGTACCCAATACCTGCTGCAGCCATGCATACTAGATCACCAGGTTTGATTTTTCCAGCTTTCACTCCTTCTTCGATGGATACAATGGCATCGTTTTGACCCATGTGCCCCCATTCTTCGAAATAGGTGGTTTGCTCCATTGTTAATCCTAATTCGTTTAGAACATAGGCGAAGGCGCTGCGTTTCATGTGAAGTAGTGCCAGATAATCAATGTCATTAATTGAATAACCACTTCGTTCAGTTGCTTCCTTAATAACGCGTGTGAAGTTTTGCATGGATAATTTATCTAGCCGTTCTTTCATTCCTTCTGGGTCTGGGACATCAAGGTAGTGAAGTCCCTGCTCAATGGCTTCACAGCTTATTGGTAACTCTGTACCTCCCGCTGGGCAATAGACATCGTCTGCAAAGGCTCCGTCCGTAATGATAGCTGTTTCAAGAACCTGGTTGTGAGGATAGTCTTTTTGGATGATGGCTGCGACACCACTTGCCGCTAGACTGAACATGAAGCGGCTGCGTTCGTTTTTGTAATTGATTAAATCGCAGTTTTGATAACCACTGGCAAGTAATATTGTTTGAATCTCTGGTTCAGTCGCCATTAGTGCCTTGGCGAGTCGAATACCCCCCATCAATGTTGCACATCTTGCACTAAGGTCAAGTGCCCAGGCATCAGTAGCTCCGATTTCATATGCAAGTTTAACACCGGCAACTTGCATGGGTCGCTCAATGAAAGTTTCACCAACCCAGAGAATCACATCAATATCCTTGGACTTAACTTCTGTAGTTTTGTCGAGAGCGGTTTTAGAAGCATGGATCCCCATCGTCACTGGGCCGTCTTCAGGACCGCCAACGGTTTTGCTTATGAGTCCAAATTTAGTCTCTAAGATCTCTTCGGGAATTCCGGTTTGTTCCGAGATGTAGGAAGCGGTGTGACGATGCTTAGGCAGATAAACCCCTGTGCTTACAATACCAATTGTTATAGCGGATTTAGTCATCAAAATCACCTTCAGCGCTAATACGTAGTCCCAGTTAGCCTAGGACCAGTTACTGAATTAAAAGATTCTTAGTCATCTAGTCGCGATTGCTAGGTAAAGTGTTTTCAATGCGACTTCTGACATCCTCTTCAGTGGAGATAATATCTTGGCGAATAGCCCGAACAATAGGTATTGTGGTCGCTGCTGCAATGAAGAAGAAAATGCAGATTACTGCTAAGGATGGTGAGTAGATTCCACCAAAGAATAGAACTGCAATTGTGGGAGCTAGTTGTGTACCTAAAGCTACTCCAATTACATGCGCAAGAAGGTGTAGCGATAAAGCTGTGCTACGAATTTCTGGTGGGTTGATGTCTCCTGCACTGACATAGATTAGAGGTGAGATACCTGCATCAAAGAAGGTGCCTGTGAAGACGAGAATGAAAAAGATCATTGTAACTGGGTTTAAGAAGAGATCAAAGATGGTGGATGTCGGAGCTACAGTGAAGGGGTAGAAACATGCGATGATAAGGAGTGGTCCTGCAGCCAAGCAGCAGAGGAGGATAAGATAGCTGCGTCCACGTTTATCCTTCTTGAACATCCGGTCACCCCATCGACCAAAAAATGCAGTACCAGCAATCTGGCTAGCTAATGCTAGCGTCATGAAGATGGTTGCAACGAAAATGCTGAGGTTATGGTCTACATTGAGCCATCGAACGGCCCATGCCCCAAAGGCAGCAGTCGGGATGATTGCAATAATACCTACTACTATGAGCCAAATGTTCGATCGTCGACGCCACATACGACGTAGGTCTTGCCGGTTTAGCTTGTAGCTGTAGACGTGACCTGCCTGATGGAGGTCAATCAGACATTCGTCGTGTTGTCCTCGTGGAGGTTCTCGAGTAAGAAAAAGGGAAAATCCAGTAGCAAATCCGATTATTATGATGATGAGAAAGGGCATTTGCCATCCAAAGGTCTCAACGAGGAGCCCACTGATGATGAAGCCCAATCCGTACCCTGCCCCTGCTGCGGTGCCTAATAAGCCAATGGTCGTGGATCGGAAGTGAGAGGGTACACAATCAATGGTCATTGACAGGGCAAGGGGCCCTGTTGCACCTATCCCAATGGCTGCCAAGCTATAGAAGAGAAAGAGGGTCCAATATGTGATGTTCGGGAGAAGGATTGGAATAAACCAGAAGATCCAAAAAAAAGTACTGATAATGAGAAGCTTCCGTCGAGTTGTGCGATCGGCCATGTATGCCCAGGGGATAGCTGCGAATCCGGAGATAAGCAGAAAGACGGTTACAACCAAGGCAATCCAATCGTCAGAGGGGACACCAAGAATGGGGGCAATGATTCCCGTCATTGGTGGAAGGAGTGCACTAGCTGCACTAATAATAACAGAGAGAAAAAAGAGAATACCGTAAGTTAGGCGGTCACGACCACGCCATTTAGGTGATTCCGGTTTCTCATTGTTGGTAATCATTGGTATCCCCGTTGAGTGCAGCTACCAGTTTCTTTAACAATTTAATGTTTTTCTATCCTATTTGATGAAGTCTTCATGAGTTGAATATGGGAGTATTCACCTATGTGAAAAGAACTTAAAGGGGAGACGAAATAGCCAACTTCCTTACTACAAGAAAAACCGGTGTATTAAATCATGAACCTCCAGAATACTACCTTGCTTATTACAGGAGCATCTCATGGATTGGTTCATTTACTAATGCTTGCTTTGCCATTTATCACAGCAAAACTACTTCTAATTACACCTGTACTTCCCGGTCAAGAAGGGTTAGTGGTTTTACTACTCAACACTCCAGCTTACTTCATTTTTGGTTTTGGAGCGCTTCCTGCTGGAGTGCTTTGTGATCGTATTGGACCTCGTCAAACAATTGTCATGGGCTTATCATTATCTGTACTTGCTGGGGTTGCTCTTTTCTTCCTCTGGCCACTTGGCATCATCGCAATCACACTTCTTTTCATCATCTATGCCTTTGGTGCCGGTTTGTATCATCCAGCAGGTACAACTTGGGTTTCAAACACTTTTGAAGCGAATCGTGGAAAAGCCCTAGGGCGTCATGGTATTGGTGGTAGTATTGGTCAGGCTTCTGCTCCTCTCATCTCAGCTTTCATACTCAGTACTATATTTTGGCCTGTTATCTTTATCTTTCTCTCAGCAGTCGGATTACTCATCATCTTTGTCACCCTACGAATGAAAGGAGAGGTTTATGATGTTAAACCAAGATCTGACACAGAAGCCAAGTCGTCTACTGGTTTCTTCAGCTTAATGACGCCGGTTGTTATGATTGTTGTTACAGTCATTTTTACATTTCGTGGGATGCTATATCGCGGAACAGTGACCGCACTTCCTGTCTACATTACAACCGAACTTAATGCGCTTCTTATCCTTGCAGGACTATTTGGTACCCTCATCTATGTCGGTGGAATGGTTGGTCAAGAAGTAGGGGGTCGCTTGACAGACACTTATGGTTGGCGTAAAACGCTCACATTCATGACGGCATTATCTGGAGTAGCACTCTTGCTCCTAGCAGTACCCTATGTGCCAACGGTATTCAACGATGGGTTACTAGTTGTAGCTATGTTGCTTTTTGGCTTCTCGTTTTTCTCCGCACAAGCTGCGACTAATACTCTGGTCTCGATATTATCTAGCCCTGAAAGCCGAGGAACCGTTTTTGGCTGGAGTTTCTTCGCACGATTTGGATTAGGTGCTTTTGGCATTCCCATTGTAGCTTTAAGTCAAGTGTACTTTGGTACATGGGTTATTGGTTTCTTCATGATGGCTCTTCTGGCATTTCTTGCTACACTATTAATTCCATTAATTCGAAAACGTCGATCACTCGAGGAGACTCACTAATTTTCCTGGTTCCGAAATCTTTTAGCCTTAGACTTTCTTGATGAAATCAGGAGACAATAAATGACGGAATCCATCATTGGTAATGGTTATCCCATCGTTGCTACGAACTTGGTCCGCCATTTTGGTGAAACCGTAGCTGTTGATCAGCTTTCATTCAAAGTTAAAGCGGGTGAAATCTACGGCTTACTTGGTCCAAATGGGGCTGGGAAAACAACCACTGTAAAGATGGTTAGTGGGCTTCTTCCTCCCACCGAAGGTCACGTTGAAGTCTTTGGGTTTGATCCGATGATCCAACCCATTGAAGTGAAAAAACGAATTGGATTGGTACCTGAGGACCATATTCTCTATGAATCCCTGACCCCCCGTGAGTTCTTTGATTTTGTTGCTTCAGTACGACGATTAGACCAAGAACATATTGAAAAGCGAATTGCGTCTCTTGTTGATGCGTTCGAATTTGTAGAATATTATGATAAACCAATTGCTGTGTTAAGCCATGGGAATCGACAGAAGGCCAGTATTCTTTCTGCTCTTGTCCATGATCCTCCCTTGTTGGTTTTAGATGAACCTTTTAGTGGGTTAGATGCACGAACGGTTCGAGTCCTGAAAGATGTGTTGAATATCCACTTGGAGAATGGAGGTGGTATTCTTTTCAGTAGTCATATTCTCGAGGTGGCTGAAAGCCTTTGTGACAGGATAGGCATCATAGATGAGGGGAAAATGGTGGCCGAGGGTACCGTTGACGAACTCCGTGAAATGGTCAAAGCTCATGGGTCTCTAGAGGAAATCTTTCTTCGGGCAGTACAACAAGATACTGAAGTTGCTCAGACTGTGAAAGCCCTTCGCCTTGCACTAGCCAAAAATAGCGATTAAGGTGCTGGATGGTCGACAAGACGTGTCCGAAATCATAGAATCCAAGCAAAATCTAAGTTGGGGTGATGCATGGAAAATTGCAGGTAAGATTGCGTTTGAGATCCAATTCCGCTCAGCGATGTCGATGAGTCAAGGGGGGATGGACCAATTAGTTGAAAAGCAAATTGAGAAAGCTCGGGCAAATACTAAACGAAACAAGGGATTTGTGAGTTTTTTCATTGCAATGCTAGCGGGAGTCTTCGGACTCATTATCTGGAGTACGCTCAATGGTCTTTTAGGAACCCTTGTTGAAAACCGCTGGATTACCATCGCTTTTACTGTATCAGTTTTCAATTTAATCGGTTTAGGCTTCCTGGTTTTTTGGGGGCTTATGATTTCCACTTCGTTTATTTCCACCAATGCTGCTTCCATTGGACATTACCTTCCCCTCTCCCATTCAGATACAGGAAAACTGGCGCTCTTAGCCTACATCCGCCTTTTTGATGCTCAGATGTTTACTATTATCATCGGATTTCCTCTTGCCTATGGCCTAGCGACAATGTCTATCATTGGAGCATTAGCTTGTTTTGTCTCATTTCTAATTACAGTGGGATTAGCCATCACCTTGATGCTTATACTCGCCCTATACTTTTATACCCGTATTCAAACTACTGGTGGTTCCCGTCTTGGCTCAATAATCAGAATTATCTTCATTTTCCTTTGGGTTGTAGCTTTCATGGGTTTATCCCTCTCATTTCAAATACTTCCCTTTATCATTCCCCTCGTCGAAACTTTTGCTGTTCTTTTACTCCCCGTTTGGTTTATTATCACTTTCAGCTATCCCTTTTCGCTGGGGACCTTTGTAGTGTTAATATCTGGGGTCCATGGAACTCCAGCTTTCTGGCCCGACATGATTGCTGTCATAATCTATGGTTTTTTAGCTTTTGTCGGTGTCAGGTGGTCAAGACGATTTCTCATGCGGATAGGAACTGGTAGTATTATTCAATCTGGTCCAAGTGTGGTCCGTCCTGTTAAGGTGAAAGTAAGTAGTATAAGTATCGCTTTACTCCGCAAGGATTTGCGCATTGCATTACGGACACCAGGTCAAGCGATAATGTTCTTTCTACCTATTCTTGTAATGGTTCCAATCTTTCTCCAGTTCTTTTGGGATGCTGGATACGTATTTGTCTCGGATGTACTCATCTATGTGGTTATCCCAACCATGATGCTTGGGTTTACTTCGATTTTCTTTCTAAGCCTTGAAGCTCGAGGAATGGTTTACACCCTGACCTTGCCGATTAAAACAGAACGTATTCTTCGATCGAAAGCCCAACTGTTAACCTGCATTAGTGTTGTGATTCCCATCTTTGTAATCGCAGTATCTTTCTTTAAGCCATTTACCAATCCCATCTCGTTTGCGATTGCCTTTTCTCAAATACCTGTAGTTTACGTTTCAGCGATGATTTCGCTTGTACTCTTCACACGGATTATTGGCGGTGGTCGATTGATTGGATTTGAGATTGGACAGCATATCACTCAAATGATATTTGTGAGTTTCATTAGTGCCATTATCGCCTTCTTACCAATCGGGTTCTTTGGTATATTTTGGATTATAGGCTCGATTATTACAGGAATTGTGGAAACTGCTCACCTAATCGGCTTTGCTGGATTGTGGCTAGGAATTCTTCTCAATTATCTAATTGGCAAAATCCTGGCTAGGTACTCGCTCATTGATGGTTGATTACTCTTTGAATAACCTCTTGCAAATTAACCACTCAATAGAGTTCTTCTATTAATCGATATTGTGTGCAAATGAGTAGCGACCATCCTGAGCTATTCCTAAGATAAAAATTAGCATGTAA
>JABXGY010000102.1 GCA_016550395.1 archaeon
CTTAGGGCTTCCTGTATGTGTTCGCTATTTAAAACATTATATGGGTAATTTAGTATCTATAATACTAATGCTAGACGACCTCTCAGTTGAAATTAGAAAAAAGAAAGTAAAATGAAATTGTAACTATAACGCGCTTTGAACTTCTATGATTTAACAAAACTACTCGTAGCGTAAAGCTTTGACAGGATCGAGTTTAGCGGCTTTTCGTGCAGGATAAAGCGCGAAAATAACACTAATGAGAACTGCAAAACCGATTGCAATGAAAATGGTTTCCAGTGGTAGCACCGGAACCAACGTAAAGCTGCTGCTCCCACCAAATCCTCCAAATCCATTTCCGTCACCACCCACGAATCCACCTGTCATTCCTCCACTGAAAAGGAGTGGTAATGCTAGTCCCATTCCATAAGCCAGTACCCAACCGATGATAATCCCAAAGATTCCTCCTATAATTCCAAGTAAAACAGCCTCAGAAAGAAACTGGCTTAGGATAGTTCGGTCTTTTGCTCCCAATGCTTTCATGATGCCAATTTCACGTGTCCGTTCCATGACCGACACTAACATGATGTTGAGAATGGAAATTCCTGCCACTAGTAGAGCAATTGAGGCAATGGCTAACAGAAAAACCTCCATAATATCAAAGACACCCATGACTGTATTGATGATGGCTGTTGGTACAATCACCAAAACTTGATCTTCAAACGCAGTACTTATTTCTTCAGCAATGGCATCTGCTTGATTTGGATCTGTGATTCGAGCAAGAATCATATCAATGGTTTCAGAGTTGAAGAGAGTCTGATAGGCATCTAAGGGTACAAAAATAGACCGATCAAAAGGTAACATTCCTGACGATCCTACTTCTTCAAGCACACCACTTACGATAAAGGAAACGTTCACATAGACAAAGGAAAAACCAATACGGACAAGAATCTCGGTTGTGACATTGTCGCCAACTGCGGCAATTGGGTCTTGAAGATAGCCAATTATACATGAATCATTGGACCCTGAATCCGGGAAACCACCATCTGCGAATCGTAAACGATGTCCATAAGTTGCTTCAAGATCTGTGAAGTTAAGACCCACAATTCGGGTATCAAGTGTTCCACCAGTTTCATTATATACGGTGGTACCTGATTGTGAAAAACCCAGGGTTGCTTCAACGCCCGTAATATTCTGAATGACGACAGTATCATTCATATGAAGAGTGGTTAATCCACCACCTCCAAGAATTCCACCACCTGGTAGAACAGTTAAGATGTCCATATCGAGGCCTTGGGTGAGTTGATCAGTGATCTGTGCTTCAAACCCTCCACTTAGCGCTGAGATAGAAACTACAGCCATAATACCAACTATGATGCCTAAAGTGGTTAGTGCGGTACGGGTTTTTCGGCGCCGCATATTTGTCCATGATAGTCCTAGAATATTTCTGAATTTCATTGGATTATCTCTCCTCCTCCACCTTGTCGTTCACTTACAAATTCGCCATCACGCATTTCAATGACGCGATCTGCCACGGTGGTTAATCGGCGGTCATGACCAACTACGATGAATGTTAATCCCTGAGTTTGGTTGAGGTGTCGAAGCAGTTGAATGATTTCAGCACCTGTTTTCGTATCCAGGTTGCCAGTAGGTTCATCTGCTAGGATAATTCGTGGATTGTTTGCCAACGCTCGAGCAATAGCTACACGCTGTTGTTCACCGCCACTTAGTTCGGAGGGAATATGGGTACGACGCTCACCGAGACCGACCCGTGTCAGTAATTCACGTGCACGACCGTGAGCGGTTTCTGCTGGGACATCAGCAAATTTTAGGGGCAATTCGACATTTCCTTGGGCTGTGAGTTGAGGCATCAGGTTGAAGAACTGGAAGACAAATCCCACTCGCCGTAATCGTACATCTGCTAATTGGTTATGGTCCAATGTGGATAGGTCTAATCCCTCGACGTATACCTTTCCGTTGGTTGGCTGGTCTAATGCACCTAATAAGTGAAGAAGTGTTGATTTTCCACTACCTGAAACGCCTAAGATTACTAGAAATTCACCACGGTGAACTTGAAGGTCTACCCCGCGAACTGCTTGAACCTCTACGCTACCCATTTGGTACGTTTTTGATAGCTTTGAGGCTTCAATAATGAATTTTGATGTGCGGGATTGATAATCAAATAGTGAAGCAAGTGTGTCGTCGCTTTGGATTGGTTGTTCTCTGGTCATGGGATTCACCATATTTTTTTGGGTAGTTCCCTCAACTATTTTATGACTCTAAAAGACATGAAATTAACAAACATATATAAGCTTTAGGAATTCCTTATGATTTATGACCTTTCCTCCGTTCTTCCAACGACCTAAAGGCGCACTCCTACGCATATCAATTCTTTGGATGCTCTATGAGAAACCTATGCATGGTTATGAACTAATGAAACGTATTGAGGAACAAACGGGAGGTGCCTGGTTACCTTCCCATTCACTTCTTTACAATACGCTTGGAGACCTTGAAGAGCAGGATTTAGTCTCTAGTCAAAAAGATTACAAAGGCGAAGTAGAACGGACTATCTACACCGTCACTGACAATGGAAAAGTGCATTTTGATGAGGAAGTCAAACGGATTGCTCGAATGTTTTCTCAAATGATGGGAGCAGCTGCTAAACAACCCTTTCCGCAGATTCCACATATCTTTCTGGAACATTTGGATGCTAACGAGAGAAAAACCCTTCTCACACAAATTCAGAATCGCTTAAAAATAGCACTTAGTGAAGTAGAAAAGGAACTTGCAAAATTAAAGAAATGAATCCCAGAAATTATTTTTCAACTAACCAAATTTCTCTTAAGTATTATAACTCCTCAAGTTGTGGACCACCTGGTGGTTCACGAGGGAATAATACAGGAATCCAGGGTAGCATAGCAAGTCCGGAAAAAACCAGGAAGAGAATGAAGAGTATAGTGTAATTCTCGTAAAGCTGAAAGTAGGTAGCAAAGAAAATTAACCAGATTATGACAATGATAATGAATGCGATTAGAAAAAATAAACTTGCATACAATCGTGATCTTCGACTGAATGGCTTGGGTTCCTTTTTCTTAGTCATTTTTTCTCCAACTTGAAGGATATCACTAACTTGTTGCTTTATCAATTTATCATGAATGAAGATGAATCTTTAGTTGTTTGAAATAAGCTTTAGAACTTAATTTCGATGGTTTCAAGTCCACATGTGGTGAAAAATTCTTTTCCGGTGTGTTGAGCAGGTCGGAATTTTGTAATATCCCAGGTTTTTGTGAAATATCCCTCGATGACATGTGCAGCAATAACTTCACCAATGACGAGATCATGGTCGCCAGCTTCAAAGGTCTTCCAAAGCTTGCATTCCAGATGTGCCACACACTCCTCAATAAGAGGTGCAGTGACCATTTTCGCTTTTCGTGCAGTGAAAGGTAGTTCGGCAAATTTGTCGATATTTTTACCACTCATGCGACCTGCACGCAAGACCGTTTCAGCCATGTCAAAAGTGGGTATGTTGACTACAAATTCACCCGTTTCTTGAATGATTGGATAGGTGAATCGGTTTTTTCGAATACTCATAGTTATGAGTGGTGGGTTGACACTAGTTGGGATGATCCAGGCTATAGTTGCGACATTATTTTGACCATCGGGGGTTTTGGTGGTAATGAGAGTCGCATTATAGGGGTGGAGGAGATATAGTGATTCGTTCAATGGTAGAGCTACTTTAGGAGGACCTTCGGGCATTTTATTTAACATCCTTTATGATTGAATACATTTCTTTATTTGAATAAAGTATGCGACACAATGTCAGATATTTTAGCATAAAAAATCATACCAATAACTAGAAGTGACTGTTGAAACATCAAAGATTGATCATTGCTATACTTGGTGTTAATTCCTTTTTTGAGTGGAAAAATGAAGTAGCTAGAATTTTAA
>JABXGY010000103.1 GCA_016550395.1 archaeon
CAACGATTGTGCCTGCATAATAAAGGGCAATAAACACACATCCCACAGCAAGATACTGTCAATCTACCTTGAAGCTAGAAAAGCCTTTTTGCCTTTCACAACCTTGGAACATTGAATTAAAAATATGCTATCCTTTACGGATTAAATGAGGTTGACATTCGTGGAATCAACTCCTCTTCGAATCACCCGTAACACCTACTGTATTGGCGGTCCAAATATTACAGATCCAGATGATTGTTTCATCTATCTTGTTAACTTAGATGGTCACCTGATCCTCATTGATGCTGGTATTGGTCGAAGTACCGATCGGCTTTTGACAAACATATCTCAGCTAGGATTAAATCCACGAAATATCGCTCTTCTGGTTTTGACCCATGAACATGTGGATCATGTAGGTGGCGCAGAGCCTCTTCAATCCCGATTAAAATTCAAGATTGCAGCCCATCAAAAAGCTAAACGCGTTATCAGTAAAGGGGATTCAAGTGCAAGTGCTGCCAAAAATTATGGTATTTCTCTCTCTCCGACACCCATAGACATCACCTTAAGCGGTGATGCGGGTTCTGTACCGATAGGTGATGGTAGTCTTCACTATCTCCATACACCGGGTCATACTCCAGGTAGTATTGTCCTGTATTTCAATGATGGCGACAGACGTGTCCTTTTCGGTCAAGACTTGCATGGGCCTTTCAATAAAGCCTGGGGGAGTAATATCAGACAATGGCGCACTTCTATGAAATTAGTGTTAGCCTTAGAAGCAGACATTCTTTGCGAGGGACACTATGGAGTGTATCGGGGAAAGTCAGCAGTACGCCAATTCATCTTTGGACTTTTGAATCAAACTACATAACCTATTTTCGACTTAGTTGCCTTGGGGTGGGTTCGCAGTGCGGTTTATTTCTCTCTTTCAATAATCGTTGCTGTTCCGAGCCCAAGGCCACAACAAAAAGTGGCAAGGCCAAATCTACCATTGCTATCTTCCATGACATTTAACAGAGTCGTAATAACCCGTGCCCCAGACGCGCCTAACGGATGTCCTAAAGCGATTGATCCTCCATGGACATTAAGTCGTGAATCTAAAAGAGGATCAAACCCTAACATCTTTCCTGCTGCAATTACTACACTCGAAAATGCTTCATTTACCTCGATTGCGTCAAGCTCATCGATAGTCAGATTTGCTCGTTTCAGACAGGGAGGCGTTGCAAAAATAGGACCCTCAAGGCACATAACCGGTTCGGTTCCTACAACAGCTTGAGATTTTACGATGGCACGAGGTTTCAAATTAAGTTCGTCTGCTTTTTCACGAGACATTAACATGACCGCCGCTGCCCCATCATTAATGGGACAACAATTACCAGCAGTGATTTTGCCACCAAATAGAGGTGGAAGTGTAGCCAATTTTTCGAGCGAGGTGTTTGGTCGTGGGCTTTCATCTTTTTCAATGAGTTTGAAACTGCCATCCTCTTGTCGAGCTTTAATAGGGACTACTTCATTAGCAAATTTTCCCGAGTTCCATGCAGCAACGGCTTTCTGATGACTCCATAAAGCAAACTTGTCAAGATCCTCCCGTGGAATATCATACTTTTCAGCCATTCGTTCTGCTGACATAGGCATGGGAATGAATTGGTACTTTTTTACAAGCTCAGGATTGAAAACAGCATAACCTTCACCAAAGTCTGCTCCAATAGGAAGCCAACTCATATGTTCAACTCCAGCAGCAATGACGATATCAGCATTGTACGTAGAAATGGATTGAGCTGCAAAATTTACGGCCTGTTGAGACGAGCCACATGCCCGGTTGATTGAACAACCTGGAACGGTATATGGGAAATCGGCTCCTAAAAGGGCTAATCGACCAATGTTTGCCCCTTGCCATGCTGTTTGGGTGTTACAACCCATCATTACATCATCGACATCTTTGGGATTTACTTTCGTTCGCTTAGTAATTTCCCTTAGCACATGCGAAGCCAGCTCATCGGGTCGAGTATGGGCAAAAGCACGATCCTTCCTGCCTATAGGTGTTCGAATAGCATCCACAATAACAGTTTCGCGAAGTTGTTTCATTCTCTTTTCACCTTAGTTGCTCTATTCTCCTTTGAATTCGGGTTTGCGTTTCTGCAAAAATGCAGTGATTCCCTCAAAAATGTCTTTTGTTGTGAACGTTTTTGCAAAAGCTTGCGCTTCATAAGCTAAACCAATTTCGAGAGGCACCTGTGTGCCATAATTAAGACATTGTTTGACCAGTTTCATCGCGATAGGAGCCCGCTCTGCGAGTACTTGTGCAAAGACTCGGACTTCATTTTCAAAGGAGTCATCTGAAAATACGTGATCCACTAATCCAATTGCTAACGCCTCATCCGCATTATACTGCTTACCAAACATGATTGCCTCTCGGGCCTTCGCTAGTCCTATAATACGGGGCAAACGCTGGGTTCCTCCCCATGCAGGAAGTAGCCCTAAATTTACTTCTGTAAGCCCAATTTTGGCTCGCTTGGAAGCCAAGCGAAAGTCACAGGCTAGGGCGATTTCACAACCCCCACCATAGGCATGTCCATTGACTGCTGCAATAACAGGTTGTGGCAACCTGTCTATCATTGCCAGAATCTCATGACCCTTAGATGCAATATATTGCGCATAATCAGGTGTAACCCCACCCATAAACACGGATAAGTCTGCACCAACTGAGAAGGCCTTTTTTCCTGCACCTGTGATAATCAGAACACGAATCTCCTTGTCTAGTTCAACTTTCATTAGGGTTTGCTGTAGGTGAAGGGCAAGATCCTCGTTGATGCTATTCAATTTTTCTGGACGGTTCAACACGAGCCAAGCAATCTTATGTTCTGGCTCTTTCTTCAACAGGACAGTATCAGTCATCATTTCTACCTCGAAGCTTGAGTGATTCAACAACGCCTAATAATATCAGTAAGTATCCTGCTTTGAAACGAAAAACCTTACGAAAATATATTGAAAAATAGGACAGTTTAGCCAGTATTTATAGTGGATAAAACTTATCGAACGACCAGTTGTTGATTCCGATGGGATGTGAGTAACATGAAAAGGTTTTGGCAAAAAAGCTGGCCAGAAGGGTTTCCTTATGACATCGAAATACCCAAGATGACAATCCATGAAACCCTAACCGCGACGGCAAGCCAGTATCCTGATAATCCGGCATATTACTTCCAAGGCAAGAAGTTAACCTTTCAGGAAATCGAGTTGCTTTCTAATCAGCTCGCCAATGCGCTAATTCAATTGGGTGTGAAAAAGGGTGACCGTATTGCATTCATGCTTCCCAATATTCCTCAAGCTCCATTAGCACTCTTCGGAATACTCAAAGCTGGTGCTATTGCGACGCCTATCAACCCCTTATTCAAACAACATGAATTAAACTATCAGATAAACTCAGCAGACGTAAAACACCTCATAGCCCTTGATCTATTTCACGACATTATCGAAACGGGTAAACAAGACACATCTCTTGAATCTGTAATCTATACACGAACAGGTGAATACTTGAGTAAAGCTAAAGCAGTTCTAGGTCGGTTAGCCAGAAAAATTCCTCATCCCAAGCTTCCCTCAGGCTCTGATATTCACTTCTTACAAGATTTGTTGAAAATCCAATCTACCACATATCCTTCGATAAATGTTAATTCGGATGAGACAGCCGCCTTGTTATTTACTGGTGGAACCACGGGACCCCCGAAGGGTGCGATGTTAACCCATCAGAACTTTATGTTTAACGCGAAAGTCGGAAGCCAGTGGTTCAAGGTACGAGAGGGTCAAGAATGCTTCATCGGGGTATTACCCGCGTTTCATGCCTTTGGCTTTTCATGCATCATCATTCTCTCTACCCTAATCGCAGCATCAGTGGTGCTCATACCCCGCCCAGACATCAAAGAAATCCTGAAAAGTATCCAACAGTATCAAGCGACAGTGCTAGTCGGGGTGCCGACACTCTATGTGTCGTTGCTAGCGAGTCCACTACTAAAGGAATATGATATCAGCAGCCTCGAAAATTGTTTTTCAGGTGCTGCATCATTACCTGTTGAAGTCTTAGAGCAATTCCAACGAGAAACAGGAAGTTACATCGTTGAAGGCTATGGCATGACTGAAACCTCGCCCATTCTTACTCTCATTCCTCAAGGCGTTCTTCGTCCTGGAGCGGTAGGGATTCCCACATTCAATACTGACATCAAAATTGTTGACCAAATAGATGATTCGAAAGATTTACCAATTGGTGAATGGGGCGAAATCTTAGCTAGGGGACCTCAAATCTTCCAAGGGTACTGGAATGCTCCAGACGCCACTTCAGAGACACTTCGAGGAGGGTGGTTGCATACTGGTGATGTGGGACGTTTCGACGAGGATGGTTACCTGTATATTGGTGACCGAAAGAAGGATCTAATCAAACGCAGCGGTTATTCAGTATTTCCAGCCGAAGTTGAAGCATTACTCTATAGGCATCACGCTGTTGCTGAATGCGCTGTTGTTGGTGTTCCTGCTCCCCGGGTTGGCGAAGAGGTGAAAGCCTTCATCGTCCTTAAATCCGAGTTTCAAGGTCAAATCACTGAAGACGAAATCCGGGAATGGGCTAAAGAAGAAATGGCTGCTTATAAATATCCGCGCATAGTTGAATTTCGAGACGCCCTTCCCAAATCAGCTGTTGGGAAAATCCTCCGCCGGGAATTGCGTAAAGATTAGATTCACCAATCATAATGATTAGGGCCTCTTCATTTGTGGATTGAAATATAGGGAGTACAAGCGTCGCGCTGGGCGCTATTTCTGGAAAATATAATCTCACTAATTGAAGCTGATCGACTGACCGCAAGTGGCTGCTTGGGCTTCAAATCCAAACTGTTCATTGAGAGTTAGAGCTAGATTTTCACAAGATGCAGATTCTCCATGCATTGTGAGAATGCTTGGGTTTCCTTGTACCTGTTTGAGATAATGAAGCACATCTTGTCGCCCGACATGGCAGGAGAAATCAAAGCTGGCTACCCGCGCTTTGACTTGATATGTGCTAAACTCTTGATGTTTTCCAATTAGTGGAATTCTACCACTTTCAATTAATTCAGCGCCTGGTGTTCCAGGTAGTTGTTTCCCAACCAGTAACACACTACTTCGTGAATCTGCTGCGATATTCCTTAAGTAAATCTGTGCTGTTCCGCCTTTGAGCATACCGGCAGGTGCGATGATAATTGCCGGTTCGTTAAGTGCTGCTTTCCGGTCAGAATTATTTCGAATAAACGACGCTTTGTTTGCAGCCTTGTTCAGATTAAAGCCGCCGATAAAAGACTTGTTATGCTGTTGTAAAATGCGAGTTACTTTCCGTGCCATCCCATCAATGAAAATAGGATAGTCTAGTCCTTGATGGCGATGTTGGTCTAGAACTGTTAAAATTTCCTGTGCCCGTCCAACAGCAAAAGACGGAACTAACACTGTACCACCCGATTCAATGGATGACCTAGCTGACTCGATAAAGGCTTCTTCTACCTTGCGTCGAGAAGGGTGATTCTCACGGGCATATGTACTTTCAACAATCACTAAATCAAGATCACCAAGGGTTCGAAGGGTTTGAGCGCCTTTGACTAATCGAGTATCAGTGGTGTTAAGGTCCCCGGTATATAATATCCGTGCAGCTCCTCCACCGTTAGCTTCGGTTTCAACAAGAATTGACGCACTTCCCGGGATATGTCCTGCATCAAGGAGAGTGAATCTCATTTTTGGATGAATTTGAAGAGGTTTACCATATTCAAGGGTGTGTGTATTGTGGAGAAGAGTTTGTACTTCTTTGCGTTCAAAGGCTAGTGAATCTCCGCCGATATGAAGCATATCCATCAGAAGAAGACGAACTAGTTCTTTTGTTAGTGGAGTTGAATACAAGGGAACTCGATGATTTTGACTCCCTGTGATAAGTGGAAGGCTTCCACTATGGTCTAGATGTGCGTGAGTAAGTACGCTCGTTAAGTTCCGTGTGGATGTAGGTAGAGGTACCCGACTTGTGCCATTGAAAGCGGTGCCATAATCCATGACGACTCGGGCAGCTCCTTGTTCAACAAGAACAGCAGATGCTCCGACGCGGTGACAACCACCGAGGAAGGTTACTTTTGTCATTTTCTTTCATTCCCTCATTTAATCATAATTTTCTTAGTGGTCGGACGTGGGCTCAATGAAAACCCCACGCGCGGGCAAATATTTGCTCCAAACTATACGAGTTGCGTGATGCAACCTTGGAGCCAGACATATGGATTTTATTCTCTTTACTGTTTTCAGATGACATGTTTCATCACCTTTTGGTGTTCTCAATCTTGTTTCGTAATCGTGACAAGTTAACCTGCTTTTTTCTGAACTTATTCTGCTTGTTCAGATAGACAGGTCAGGTAGGTGTAACATTCCACTCGCCTCATCTGAAGCTCACATTCTACAAGGAGATCTTCGCACGGGTGGATTCTTATCGCCTGGTTTCGCATCCAATTCAAATCAAAGCGTTTGGACACGACTAGGCATCGTACACATATCTCTTGTCTGGGTTTGTGACAGTAAACCGCATTTTTAAACCTTTTCATTATCTAAGCAGGTATTGACGGGGAGGGAACCTTCCCATAGAGGATCTTATAACGCTGTTGTAACTCCTCAAGAACTGTAACAGGAACGAGAATTGATCCTAGATCAGCTTTTCCTGGAGCTTGTCCATGATAATCGGATCCCCCAGTCATTATTAGATTATGCTCACTGGCTAATTCCTTTAATTCTTCTAAGTTGGACTCAAGCTTAGTGTACCAGTCGCGGGGTTGACCAGCCATTTGCTCATAAGGGTAATAGTATTCGATGCCCTGCAATTTGTGAACCACAAGGGTTTCGATTAATTCTCGCGGTGACATTTGTACGGTGAGTGGATGTGCAATTACTGGGATGCCTTGGGCATTTAGAATGACTTGGATACCCTCAGCGATGGTCGGTCTTGGTCGCTCAGCGTATGCTGGGCGTCCCTGAGCCAAATATTTATCAAACGCTTCTTCAACAGAGGACACGTAACCATTCCGAATCAATACCCGGGCCAGATGCGGACGTCCTGTAGATTCTCCCATTGCTTCTCCTTCTACTTCATCTTGATCGATTTCAACTCCTAATTTGCGAAGTTTCGCTAGCATTTTGGGTAAACGCTGTTGACGACCGATTTGCATCCATTCCAGTAGTGATAAAAGTCCTGGATCTCTGGGATTGATATAGAAGCCTAGAATGTGGATACGATGGTCGTACCATTTGCAGCTAATTTCCACACCTGGTACGACTTCTATTCCCAGATTTGTTCCTGCTCGTAATCCCTCATCAATTCCTTGAATTGTATCGTGATCCGTAATGGCAATTCCCACTAACCCTAAAGCATGGGCTTTACCAACGACTTGTGTTGGTGATTCTGTTCCATCTGATGCTGTTGTATGAGTGTGAAGATCCACGAATCGTTTCAGGCTACTCTCCTTCATTCTGGTTTCACTCAATCGGCAAATCCGGTAAAAGTTTTCGGATTATCCTCAAAGACTCTAAGGCTTCTTCTCGATTAAGTTCAAATATTATAGGACCATCAAATTTCCGCTCTTCTAGAGTGGAGAGGAATTCAACAATAGGTAAGTCACCCTGACCAAGGATTTTATGATCAAAATAAGAGAACTTTTTTCCCTCAACCGGTTTGACAGCCCCATCATGTAAATGAATTTCACTTATCCGATGATAATACCGCTCAATAAAATCAAGAACATCTGTAGACCCCGATTGTCCTGACAGAACATG
>JABXGY010000017.1 GCA_016550395.1 archaeon
GTTCTAGATGGGGCGGAGCAACATAGCCTGCATTGTTTGGTGATTTTCTTACTACTACTCAGATTTTGTCAGCTTTATTCCAAAGTGATGCCCTCTCAACTATCAATCACACCGCTTTTCTGGCTTATCTTGAGAATTGCTGGTCTTCCACACGAAATTCCTTTTGTGCCCACCAAATACCACCATCAGTAGGCACTGATACTGATACACCCACACCAGATCGTATGGTGATTGAAGCTGGAACCTTCGGACCCCTCTACCATTATTCCTATGCCCTGTTAACCGGCTTCTTGAATCTTACAGGAAATCCTTGGTTAACCCGGAATATCCAAATCCGTCAAGAAATCGAAGCTTGCCAATCAAGCGCCTTTGGTTATGAGGGAATGTTCGGGGTCCACCACCTCTATGTAGGTCGAGAAAGCGATCTCACCTTTCGATTCGACACTACTTGTTGGAGTCTCCTTGCACATAATACACTTGGAGGTCAACCAACGGACTTAACTGATTCGTTCAACGCCCTAGCATACTTACTCAGCTGCTTACAAGAGAATGGAACGCATCAATTCTTCCATGATTCAGTTCATACTGTACCATATCCTGCACCCTGGCGTGCTGCTGGAGGACATCTCGCTGATACTTTCTATGGGCTTCAAGCTTATGCCTATCTGAATCCGAGTCTTACAGGATTAGATGGTCAGAAATTGGCAACCTATGCGAGTGCTTATCTTTCAAATGATCCAACTATTATCACATCATATTATGCAACAGAGATTCTCTTCTTTCTCGTTGAAAATGGACTCTACAGTGAGGCCCTCAATCTAATCGATCGTAATGAAATCAAAACATCACTACTTAGTGCATTCACATATGAAGGACTCGTTGTAGAACCTGCATTACCCTCCGAGAAATGGACACCCTATTTAGTGGATCTTGCACTTCAGCTTACAAATCGTCTCTCGTTCCTCTCACAACTTGATGTGAATCCGATATTAGAGCTATCCCAAACTAGTTTTCCGAGTGGCGTATTCTTAATCGGAGATATAATCGAATTCTCTACCGTGGTAACTGAAACTCGTTGGGGCTTGTTATTTGATAATATTAGCGTTGGAGCCTTCATCTTCGACTGTCTATTTCTTAATTCCTGCGACTTTGCCCAACCAAGATGTTGGGAGCTTCAAGAATCCATCCCAATAAAACCAGGTGCTCTTGGACCCCACAATTTTACGCTCATCGCTCTTGCTCCTGGGGCTATTCCCTGCTACATAACTTACCAGAATACTTGTGAAGTTTGGGGAACCCTCACATTACAACCAACTTATACGCCAGGTTTGCAAGTACCTCGAAGTATCCCTCTCAACACATCTCTACAACTCACACTCGAAGGAGCTATCAGCACTGAAGCAGGACTTACGAATGGAAATCTCTCCATAACCCTTGAAACAACCGGAGACGTTTATTTCCCCATCCACCAAGGAAGTGGTCGATATGAGGTGTTCATCTCAACAGAAGATCTCAATCCCATCGAACATTTACTCAGAATAAATGCCACTGTTCCTTATTGTTTTCCCTTTACTACAACTGATTTCCTCTCAATTCTTATCTTCAATACATATTTCACGGTAGAACAGTCGCTTCCTTCAACTCCTATACTTTCCGAACTGGTTTCACAACAAGTTGGCCTTTGGAACGAAAGTGGAACACCTCTTGCGAATTATCAAGTTCATTTCAATATTACTCGACCTGGTGAAACCTTTCCGATCATCATTACTACCGAAATGACTAACGCTTCGGGAATCGCTACCTGTTCTTGGACTCCCAATACTGCTGGTCAATGGGTCGTCACCTATGCATTCAACGGGAAGGATATGTACCAAGCTAGTGTGAATTCTAATTACTTTAGCGTCAATCGCCGTCAAATCACATGCAATATCCAAATCCTTCCCTCCTCTACCTTGTTTATCGGAAATCAAAGTCACATTCTTCTCGAAGTCACGGATAGTTTGAACAGTTCATCTCTCTCAAATATGCTGGTTAGTCTCTATGAAAATGAAGAGTTAATCGATACAGCAATAACGAATGCATCGGGACAAGCCATTTGCCAATGGTTAGTTTCAGTTCCAATTGGAACACGAACATTTCAGGTAGAAATCGCTGAAACCACATCCTATGAGCGTTGGTATTTCTCGGACCTATCTCTGCAAATTCGGGATTCTACAGCTTTAGAAGTTACCACTAGTACTCCTACACTCTTTCTTGGTGAAATAATCGAGATTGAAGTCTTTATTACCACAGGTGGTTCGGGACTTCCTAATGGCACGGCTTCGCTATTCTGGGATGGTGTATGGCAACATGATATTCCGATCAATCAGGGATACGGTATCACATCACTACACAGTGTTTATTCAGACATTGCTGGACAACATCTCATTGTCGTGATATTTGGGCGCCTTGATTTTCCTGATGTATACACAGAAAGTTCATCTTCAATTCTGATTAACTTGTTACCGATTATTACACCCACCCTTTCCCTCATTATCGACCCGATAGAAATCGAAGCTTTTTATTTAACCCCCTCAGTAACAATTGATATCCTGTTAACCTATGTGAATGGTACGTCTGTATATGGGTTAACCACAAATATTACGTTGCAACTTATTGCTCAAGATTCCACCATTATGCTTGAAACTCTTCTTAGAACAAACGAATCTGGGCAAAGCCAATTTGCGATTCCGACTCCGCAGCCTGGTATCTATAATGTCATTGCCACATTCAGTGGACAACGGGGATTTGGGCCCTGTTCCCAATCGATGCCTTTCCTTGTCCGAATTCCTCAAAACCAAATTGCGGGAATCTTTTCTCCACTTATCCTTATCTCACTGGTGGTTATGGTCATTGGTGTGCTTTCTGGAATCCTTATCTTTCGACGGTTACGCAATAGGTTGAACCGGTTAATGCAACTGTTTCTTCCCAATCAAGAAATTATACTAGATTCTTCAGATAATCTAGGATTAGAACTAGATGATCAAGAGAATGCATCTTCAAACATTGATGACCTAAACATAAATGGTGATTGAAAATGGTACGTAAGTGCAAAGTTGTTCAGTGCCCCGAATGTAATGAATTCACTTATGTTCCAATGGGGATACACCGTAATTTTTGTCCACGGTGTAATGCGAAGGTACCACTTCATGATTTAGACGGGCAAATCGTAAACAGCTCACGTGAAGCCCAACAGTTAGTCCAAATATCTCAATATGCCATACATAATGTGGAGCAACCTCCAAACCTTAACATAACTCAAAGCCCTGCAAAGCAACTATTGCAAATACTCCGCTGTCATCGATCAGCATACCCTCAATGGTTACCCATTCATGAGGTCTATCAGCGAGGTATCGAGGTAGGATTACATCCCAAAGAGATCCAAGAGGCTATTGAACTGCTAAAGATTGA
>JABXGY010000104.1 GCA_016550395.1 archaeon
ATCACTCTGCTTCCAAGGGCCAGGAACGACAATAACGGGGGTCAGATTGCCCAATTCGGCTGTGAATGGCTTGATGTTCAACGGTTTGCGCTTTTGTTTACGGCTCTGACCTTCAGACCCGGTGCCAAAGACAATGGCTTCATAGGTCTTGTCCGATCCGGTCATGTGAAGTTCTTCCACGAGAGGATGGGTGCAAAGATACTCTCCCACATCTGCGCCACCATATACAATGCACAAGAAACCTCGCTGAATCAAGCTCCGTAGGGCCCTTTCCATCAAAGGTCCAAGGTGAGCATTGACTGGGTTCATCTTGAGCACCACGACCTGCAAATCCACAAAAAGTTTATGGAAAGCGTCACATGTTGGAATCATGGCAAAATTCCCCCCACCGAGTACCAGAGCAACCTTGCCTTGATAATCACGATCTCGATACTTCGCAGCCTGCAATTCGATCACATTGTCCGAAGTAACCCCGGGTTCCATCCAAACGTCGCCAGTGACACCATGGAATACCAAGCGATCCCAGATGGTCTGAGGAAGGACACGCATTACGATCCTCCCACCTGGACCAGATGTGATGGGGCCAGGAATGGCAGGGCGACCTTGGATCTGGATATCCATCAGAGCTACCTGGATTTGTCGGATGGCTCGGAATGCTTGCGCGAGGAACACCCATTCTTCTGCAACGCCAAACGATCTCGCCGGTATGCCTTTTGCGCTGAGCTCAGCCTTAATCCAAAGGTCCTTGATAGCCCAAAGGTCCTTTCGAACCTCATCCAAGAGCCGCAAGCGTTCGTTGATTTCTAGCTGCGCCCATTCACCTTTATGAGATTCAAGGGTTTGCAGGAGATCCTCTATCTTGTTAATCGGCGTAGCTTTTGTATCCTTGATAAGTTCAGCGAAATGCGTAGCACCAACAAATTGAGCATTGCCGCTGGGTGTATCGCGGCTTAAATCCATACTCATCTGAACATCCTCCTCATCACAGCCTCAATCCTAAAGAGGGATGGTATAGTACATTTAGGCTCTTGGGCTAACCAAGCCACGAGCATCCATTTCATAATTCCGGTCGCATAATATTATATATTGAACCGATTCAGCTTTTTTCGCCGGGGCTATGTTGGCATCCATTCTATTGTATTGAGGAAAAAAGTTAACACTGTTTTATTAGGTAGAAAACCCGGATATAAAATACCCATTATTGGAGATTCAGCAGGTGGGATTTAGTGCTAATCGACAATTTTGAACTGGGGATTCTTTCCTTTTGATAATAGTTGGATCGTCCGATGGAGTTGGTTCGTTTTATGGTAATGATAAAAAGCAAGACCTACCCTCTTTCCTTTATTAAACTCAGTTGAGAATGTAAATATTGCACGAACGGCCCCTTACTTACTAGCCGCGGCATGGACTGATTTCTCACATTGGACCACAATCTGTCAAGCACGTTCTGCACGAGCGTCCCCTAAATTCTGTGACGGATAACTGCTTTGGGTTTGAAGGGGAAGAAATAATCTTCATGGCCTCTTCTGGGTCCGTTGCTTGCCCTTATAAGAGTTCTTTAAGCTTTTCCTTTGCCTTTGCTGTTACTGTTACCATTATTCTCTCCTCTTCTGAATTTCGAAAATCTAACATCACACCTCCTAGGCTACATACCATCTTGCTGTTAACAAGCAGGTGTCAATCCAACATAGTAGCGGTGTGACGTGAACTACTGAAGTTAGGTAATCTCAAGAAGCTGGATATCGAAGACTAAATCATTACTTGCCAGAGGATGATTTGCATCTAATGTCACCTTTGATTCAGAAACATCAGTTACCAATGCCTGAGTTTCTCGGCCATTCGCATGGCGAAATTGTAAACGCTTACCGACTTTTAGTTCCACGTCTGCCGGAATCTGTTGTCGATCAACCTCGTGTATTAGTTCTTCTCGGTATGGACCAAATGCTTGATCCGCTGGAATTTTTTCAGTTTTTGATTCACCAGGACTCATACCGACAACCGCTTGTTCGAAGCCGGGGATTATCTTTCCCTCACCTATTGTGAACTCTAAAGGCTCACGGTTTTCTGAGGAATC
>JABXGY010000105.1 GCA_016550395.1 archaeon
ACAATAACGCGTGCTAGTTCTAGGATAAAAAGACCCTCCTGCAACAAAGATGCCACTTTCTAGCAGTTCATAGGTGTTGGCCGCTTCGAGGATGGATAACCTGCGAGCGCAGTCCAACAAGTCACAAAAACAAACAACAAGTCATAAAAACTAAGAGAATCGGTATAATGAAGGGTGAACGAAATGGTAAGGATTATTGTCGTTTATGACACAAAGTATGGCAACACAAAGCTTGTAGCAGAAAAGATCATGGAGGGAATAGGTGAAGTCGAAGGAATAGAAACTACGATCAGTGATGTCAAGGATATCGATCCTAAAAAGGCAGCTGAGTATGATGCAATATTGATAGGGTCACCAACGCATTTTGGGGGACCTGTTAGGGGTATTAATAAGTTTATTGATAAACTTGGCAAACTTGACTTAAAGGCGAAATGGGTTGCTGTTTTCGACACCTATCTGGGAGAAGATTTTGAAAAGTCTGTGAAGAAAATGGAGAAGAGGATAAGCGAAAAGGTTCCCAGATTGAAGCTAATAACTTCTGGCCTGTCAATAAGGGTTGACGGAATGAAAGGGCCAGTCACAGAGGGAGAGTTTCCTAAATGCAAAGCTTTCGGAAAGAAAATCGCAACTCAACTTAAGACTTGACAATCTATCTTGGAAGAGATAAAGGAATACATCAAGAAACATAAATCACGACAATGCCGAGCATAAGCAAAAACGGTTTATAACGCCCTGCTGCTTGTTCAGAGAAGCATATTACCAGTAGTTTTCAAGAACTGTCCATATCTCATCAAAGAAAGCAAGCAGGAAGGCTCTTAATTCAAAATATTCTTCGACAACTAACAAGTATACCATTTTCAAGACCTGGTAGTGAAAAATTAAATACATCGACAAAGCCTTAGTCTACACGATATTCAAATCAGCCAACGAGCTGATGAAAAATTAGGAGTGGTTTCATTTTTGCTATCTGTTGACGAAATAGAAAAACAAGCAGAGAATTTGTATGCAACGGTAATGGACCAGTTGTACAAACAATATGCGGGGTTACCCTTTGATGAAACCTTGTTATTCCAAACAGCCATCAAGGGAAAAGAATTGGCTGAAACCGCATTAGAACAATCAATTAAGCCGCGTTCATTTTATTTATTAATGCTCGAAAATCTAGCGAATGTAATGGGACTTCCCTTTATTCTTCAACTTTCAAAAGAATATGAAAAAATCTCAACACCGGAAGTTCAAATTGATGGGAACCCAGTTAACTTGTTGACTTGGGGAAAATTCAGAATTCAAACAACAGACTGGTCAGCACTCAAGGTAGCTTTTGACTCCTTCGTTGAACAAGCCCCAAAACTCATTCCGTATGTAAAACAACGGTTCACGGCCCATCAAGAGATCTGTGACCGCTACAACGAAAACCCACTGGATATTTATTTAGAAAAAGAACAAATCCAATATTCCACACTTACAAGACTAATTACTCAACTGGCTGAGGGGGCACGAAAACCCTTTCTTCAAGCAGCCGAATATTACTGTCAGAAAATAAAAGGTGAACCATTTAGTCCCCAAGATGATCACGCATTTTTTCACTATCATGTTAATCAGCCTTTAAGCAACCATCTAAGGGACCTTGATCCATTGGTTCATGTGAAAAAAACTTTGAAGACTCTTGGTTTTAACGTTGAAGGGATAAAAATAGATTCTGATGACAGACCTCTGAAACGCCCTCATGCTGTGTGTGTTGAGGTTCGCATTCCAGAGGATATCCGAGTTATTAACAATCCATATAATCCATTAGGAGCCTTCATTAGTATCTTTCATGAATTTGGACATGGCATTCATGCACTTTGTGCTAACCCGAAGGATCCTTTTTGGAAGCGTCACGCGGTTCCCCTTAGTGTGGCTGAAACTTTCTCGTTCCTCATTGATGGATTACTTGAAAACCGATTATTTCTCACTAAAGAACTTGGATTACCCTCCAAAGTCATCAATGATTGTCTTGACTGTAGTAAGGCTTCAGGACTTTTCTTCACTGTTTTTCTTGCTGCCAATAGCTTAATGAAGCTATCCTTCTGGAAAGACAGCTTATCCTTTGAACAAGCATCGTCTCGATGGGAAAATCTCACTCGTCGCTTTTACATTGAAATCCCCGGTAATTATTGGCTTCTCTATCCTATAAACGTCGAACATATTCTCTACAATCCCAGCTATTTAATGGCTTCAATGAGAACGACACAGATCCAGCATAATCTAATTGAAGAGTTTGGAGAAGCATGGTGGGAGGACCCCCGTGCCGGGAAATATATTGCCGAACTTGCAGCGACCCGAGCCGAATTTCCTATCTCAAAGTTTTCCCTCGATCCTGCACCATTCCTTAAACAGATTACTCAACTTAGTTTTATCTAACATATAGTAAGATGCCTTTTCTCCGAACGATTCATCTTAATTTGTGGCGTACAAATTTTGAACCTGGGAAGACAAGGAAACACTAAACATCACCGTTTTCCGGTTAATTGAGTCATGCTAACACGTAGTTGTTAGGTAGTCTAGTAGTGCTACTAGACCCACAAGCTCTATCATGTGTTAGCTGCTACAGACTAACACGTGGTAATCCTCAGATAAAAAGACCCTCTTTTTCACTTTTCAATTATGAATAGGTTTGGTTGTCAATATCTGATTTGTCAAACCTTATTGAATGCTAGATTCCATGATTCTTTTTACATAGATTCCTCGGGATACTTATTAACGATTGGCTTGCCATTTAATTTCAGGAGGGTTGCTTCGAGGTCTTTTTTACTCATCAAGATTTCTCGCTCGGTTCCTCTGATTTCAAGTGTGAGCCATCCCTGGTATTCGATTATTCGAAGGGTTTTGATGAGCGCTGTGAAGTTGATTTCTCCTTGTCCTATAGGGAGATGGGTAGCCTGACGATAGTCGAGTCCATGGGTAGCGTCATGAATGTGAATTTCTTTTAGGCGATGGCGACATTTAAGGAGAAAATTGTTAACGTCTAGGCGTGCTTGAAATAGATGGCCTATGTCAGCCACTATGCCAACTTGCTTTGGTGGAAACTGTTGGATGAATGCAGTGAAGTCTTTGATTCCAGAAAATATGAAGGGCGGATAGCAAAAGGATTCAACTGCAATTGCTATTTCATAGGGTTCAGTCAGGCTCATAATCTGATGGATGAAAGTTCTGAATGCGGCTTGGCATTCCACCAAAATATCACCATCAGGCTTTCTGTTATCGGGGAAGAAGGGTGGATGAAACGATACTAGTTTAGAGGATACCTGCCTGCAAAGGTTGATACCATTGCATATCTCGTTTAATGCCTGTCTGTAAACATCGTCATCAGACAGAAATTTTTCAGCGTTATAGATTCCACCAACATGGACGTTCCTGTGCAATTGGAGGGCATCTAACCGCTTCTTTACCTGTACACCATCAATGTTTGGAAACGACCAAAGCGGTCCTAGTTGAAAGCCAAAAAATCCCATTGAAGCAGCCTTGTCGATGAGGTGTAAAACGTCACTAGTGTTATAGGGTGGTTTCTTCCGCAAGAAACCTTTAGGCGCTGTATGTAAAGCTATTAGCAACTTAGACATCATATAACCGCTGTCTAGTCTGTTCGCATCTACCTATTAGTCAGAGTCTGGCTCATTTTAATGCTTTTCAATGTCTTCGTCAAAACTACATGAAAGGTCCGAGGAATGAGGGAGTAGTTCCAATTTGTTGAAAGTCCATATTCTGAGTCTGGAAGGAAGTCTTTGAGGAGTTGTGCCTCGTTCATCGCACATTGAAAAAAGGATGACAGGGCATTGGCTATAGCTAGTCACCAGTTTGGGAACTCTTTATTTAATGTGTATGGTAAACTTGCCTATATGAGTGATAATTCAACAGTTTCAGTTGGACAGCACTTCCTTGATTATGTCATGAAACGCTTTCGATATCTGAAGCTGAAGGCAGAGAAGGCTTTCAACCAAGTGAAAAATGAGGAGGATTTGTTCCTTCTTCTGGATGAGGAGTCTAATAACATCGCGATATTGATTCGACACCTTGCGGGAAATATGAAATCTAGATGGACAGATTTTCTAACAACTGATGGGGAAAAACCCTCTCGTGACAGACCCAGTGAATTTGACCAAACTTACAGAGCATCCAAAGACGAACTGTTGAAGACCTGGGAGGATGGCTGGGCATGTGTTTTTGATGCACTTTCTGGGCTGACGCCTGATGACTTATTGAAGAACGTGTTCATCAGGAAGAAGCGCTATTCTGTGCTAGAAGCAATAGGGTGGCAATTAACACACTACTCGTTTCATATAGGGCAAATCGTCTTCCTTGCAAAGCATATTGTGTCTGATTCTTGGGAGTATCTAACTATGCCCCGAGATGAACGATTCTACCCAGACATAGAATAGTATGAATATGTAAGTATAACTTTTCGAGAGGTAGTTCAACGTAGCTTGATTGACTCAAAAGCTTTGAAAAAATTTGGTCGGAGTGTCTTGACAAGCGGTCAAGAACTGAGGAATTAAATAGGGTGCAGTTTTGAAAGATTTATTGGAGAATGTAATTACCAATGAGTTCCAAAGAAACGAATGAGAAAGTTGCACAAAACAGAGATTCTGCGACAGCTGAACTTTTTGAAGCCATCTCCCACACCACTAGGATACAAATTCTACAAATACTGAGTAAAACCAGATTAAGCTTTGGTGAGTTAAAACGCAAACTAGGCATCTCCAGTGGTGGGAACCTTACCCATCATCTGAACAAACTCGTTGGCTTCATCGAAGCTAATGACCAAGGTTCATACGAACTAACTGATCAAGGCCGAGAAGCAATTATCGCCATTGAAGCGGTTCGAACAACAAAAGATAATTGGCTGACCATAACCTATCTGACGATGAGTGCCCTGATTTTCTATTCCATGTATTTGACCATAGCCATCACCACAGGATGGATTAATGTAATTACAGCATTGAGCGAGGTCATGCTAGGACCATGGGCACATTTAATGACTCCAATAAGTGCCTTGATCTCAACAATAATCTTCTTCGTTATTTCGTGGCTGATGACGGTAAGAAGACTTCAAAAAGGAACTCTTCACAAGAGATGGATACCCCAGAACACCTACCAATATAGAGGGACATGAGATTTTTAAAAACGGTATTACAGCGGAAAAGCCAAGTGGTTCACCGAGCCTTGTAGGACTGCTTGTAACTGCACCAGTTATCGAGGAGACCTTCTATAGAGCGTACAGTATCACCACTCTCAGCGGAAGGCTTCAAAATAGGTGGGCTGCTGGATTGATGTCATGCATCATGTTTGCCCTTGTGTATCTACCATTTTGGGGGGTGAGAGGCGCTATTCAGCTATTCCTCTGGGCTCTTCTACCCATGACTCTCTTCATCTGGCGAAAAAGCATCTATCCCGGCCTAATCCTACATGTAGTCAATAACGTGTTCATACATTTCCTCTTGCCAATATGGGGGTTGTACTTGTGATCGGGAACTCTGTTAAGGTAAGACTTCTGGTAGCTCTGGAAATAGTTCGTGGGGTTGCCCAATATTCTTATCACCCATACATTGGCAAGAATGCAGGTAAGAGCATGCAATAGGGGACAAATCGATGAGCATACATCATGAAGAGATGCCAGGTGCACACCTACTTCAAATCGTACATCTCGTAATTTTTTCAGTTATTTGGGTTTTGGACTCCTTCATCTTTCATTTCTCAACCTTCCTTGCAACTTTCATTCCCTTGGTGGTTCGCGTAGTGTTTGCTGTGAGTGTGCTGGTGTTAGGTTTCGGTTTGGCTGCATGGGGGCACTGGCTCTTATTTAACAAGAAGCTGCCAGGGTTGGTGACTGTCGGAATCTTCGCATATGTTCGACACCCTATGTACCTCGGGTACATCCTAGCGTATCTAGGATGCATTCTTGGAACACTGTCGCTGTTGAGCCTTATCCCTTGGTTGTTCATCATTCGTCTCTATATCAAGATGGTGAACTATGAGGAACAGAGACTCGAACAACGATTCGGTGAGGAATACACTGAATACAAAAGAAAAGTGCCAAAATGGCTTCTGAGGTAACCAGCGCCATGAGAAGCAACAATCCAGCGAAGCATGAAGTGCATGTTCAAAAACTTCTCTGACGAAAAGTATCACTATTATTAGATTTTGCCACCGGTGTATTTTCAGGTTTGGATGAGACTAGTTGGGAGATTTCCGCGAGCTCACTATAGCCATGACTTGTCCATTTACGAACGAGAAGGCAGGATTATCAGGGGGGCAAGAAAAAGTTTGAATGATATAGACATTCATTCGGGATTGATCACAGGTGACTGAGTATCCATTTTGGATGAGTTCTGCTTCGGTGAGAGGCAACCAGATTCCAAAGGCCTCGGTGAGCCCGCCTCGTATTGTATTGTCGGGATCGAGGGTATAGGTATCGTGGGAAGTGGTTAAGTTGGCGGTTTGCCGAAGGACATATTTCGCAGCCCAATAATCCAAGGCGACTGGGTCAGTACTGGCCATGAGGACATTGATTCGTGTTGCTTCCTCATAGCCGGTGGATGGTCCGCAATGGAAGGAGGGCCACGGGTTGGCGTTAACCCAGATTGCATCAAGGATGTTAAGGACGGGGAATCGTGTTCTAGCAAGGAGGGTGCCCATGCCGCCTGTAGCAACGCAAAAGTGACCATTGGCTAATCCACCAGGAACAGCAGATCCTTCGGATTCAACCCCCATGTAATGTTTTGTAGCACTGGTAACACCATAACTGTGATGGGATTTGAGAATAGGAAAGTTAATTACTCTGAGGCGGTTTTCGTAGGAGTGCCCGTTCCAAATACCATCCCTGAAGCTGATATAGGTTCCATCGGTTGTTTGGAATTTCGGATATGATACGTAGATTCCAGTATCGGGATCGGGGAGGTCATAGAGGATGTATCCGTCATCCATGTTACCATCGGAATATTCTTCGACTTCAGTACCTCGAATGGTTTGCCAATCGAACAAATTCACCGGGTATAAAGCCGAATAACTCTGAACAACATCCCTCGCCGATTGACTATGATCCTCCGCATTGTTTTCAGCCCAATCCAAACTCCCAAATCCTTGTCCGTTATCCGCGATAACGATTTCACCAACGAATCCATCAGGATGGTCGAGAATTGCTTGAATCAGTTCCCGAAGCAAATCCGTATTTGTTCCACCCCGTTCATCCCATTGACTGTTGATTTTGATGAGTACGACATCGTTGTTGTCAATAAGCCCTGAAGGTCCTTGGTTGGTGCCCGAAGTCCCTGACAGGTAAAAGTCGAGTCCTTGAGACCCCATGAGGTTAATGAGATTAGTAATATGAGCGAATGGTCGGCTTTTGAGGACGAAGATATCGGAAGCAGGAGAGGAGGTCGCTGTTTGTGGAGTCAATGTGAGGTTGACATCACCGGGATATACAGGTGGTTGTGGAGGATTCAATAGGAAGGCGATACCAAACCCAACTGTAGGTACGATGATGAGAAGCGCAACAAGGGGTTTCCAGTACCGCTTCAATCCTGTCTTGATTTTTGCCGCTGATATCTTCAATGACCGCATGGAAAACCCGACAAACAGCGAGGTTACTGCTGCGGGAAGCAGTGTGTGTGCTGCCATCGAGACGGTATTCACCGCTGCGCGCTGACAGGGGTATACGATCCGTGTTGGTTTGGTCCCTGTTCGAAATATTAGCCAAAAGAAACTTAATAGGCCAAAGAATAAGTAACTTTTCGTCTTGAGCAGCCGCTCGCAGCTTTCAATTTTTTGCATAACCCAGATAAGAAAAAAGTAATCGTTTACATCGACAATCAAGCTATTCTCGTTCTTTTCTCCTATGAGCAAGGTCCTCAACCGCAATTACCTCGCTTATTATGAGAATCATATTCTCATAATATTAGAAAACTTTTCTAAAACAATGAAATTTGTATGTTATATATAAGCTTGTTGATTTGGGAACCACCGGAGTAGAGGAGAATCTTTGTTAAGT
>JABXGY010000106.1 GCA_016550395.1 archaeon
CCTTTTTTCCATCTATGAATCAATAAAGTTTCATCGATTTTGGTAAGTTCTTTGATGTAATCCGCGTAAAGTTCTGGCTTCAGCAATTTTTCTAGTTCCTTGTCAAGGTTTGTGGGGCGGATGATTGTTATCCAACCTTTGCCGTAAGGGTCTTGATTTATGATATCCGGGGTGTCAAATAGTGTGTTATTGAATCTGAGAACCCTGCCTGAAAGGGGGCTTAATATCTCAGATACACATTTTGCTGACTCTATTTTGCAAATTGTCTCCATCCGTTTGACTTCAGCTCCCTTCTTCCCTACGTAGAAGTATGTAATTTCCCTTAACGCTTTCTGAGCATAATCAGTGATGCCGATTTTCGCGGTGCCACCCTTTTCTATTAAGATCCACTCGTGCTCTTTGGTGTAATAATAACGTTCAGGGATGTCGTACTTGTCAACTCTCATTGATCAAACCTTCCAGATTTCAAATCTCTCTACGCGAGATTGACCTTAAATCCACACTCAACGCCTAAGAGAGGTTGCTATCTAACGTCGCCGTATTTTCTTTGCGACAATCTCTGCAGCTGTTGCTACGGGCTCCACAGTCTCAGCAACCGGAGGAGCATAACTGGTATCTGCCGTTGAGAGCTCCAACGCCGTCATTTCCTTTTGTATCGCCACGGAAAGCATGTTAATTCTCTGCGCCACATCTTCTCCGCCGACTATCTGGGCTCCCATAACTCTTCCCAAAATCGGCTCAGCTACGATTTTCACTTTAACTTCCTTTCCTCCAGGGAAATAATGCGCCCGTGTTTTTCCTGTTATGCTTGCACTGAGTGTTTTAAAACCGACTTTTGCAGCTTGAAACTCTGAGAGACCTACTGCGCCAAGTTCAAAATCGAAGATTTTTGAAACTGCACTGCATATGACACGCGGATTAGCTGCGTACCCTCCTGCAGCGTTTATCCCAGCTGTCGTTCCCTGCCTAACCGCGTTGGTTCCTAGTTGATAAAGGCAAGGTAATCCTGTGATCGAGCTTTGAGACTCAACACAATCTCCAGCCGCGAATATGCCGGAAACATTAGTCTCCATTCTCGGGTTCACCCTGATAGCTCTGGTCACACCTAGTTCTACTCCTAGTCCCCTTATCAACTCTGTTCGGGGTCTAATGCCCGCGGCCATAACAACAATATCTGCATTTATTTCTTCACCTGCTACATTTACGCCTTCAACCTTGTCTTTTCCCAGAATTGCCTCTACCCGCTTACCTACGACCACATCAACGCCATGTTCTTCTATTTTCTTCTGTGTATAATCGGCCATGTCTTCGTCGAATAATGCAGGAAGAATATATGGCACTACCTCAACAATTGTGGTTTTGATTTTATTCACTGCGAGGGCATGTGCTGTTTCTAAGCCAATAAACCCAGCACCTATAACAATAGCTCTTTCAGCTGTCTTCATTGCCTCTTGAATTGCTTTTCCATCATCCATCGTCCTCATTGCGAACACTCCTGGAAGGTCGTGACCTCGTATTGGTATGATAAATGGATCAGCACCCTGGGTGAGGATCAACGAATCATACTTCAGTGCCTCAATGTTTCCTTCCTTGTTTTCAACCAGAACAATTCTGTCATTGGGATTGATGGACCTAGCTTTAGCTTCTAGATGTAGATCAAACTTCATCACTCTATAATGGGATGGAGGAAATGCCGTAAGATCATTAAAACTCGGTATCTCACCAGCCAGTACATAGGGTATACCACAGCGAGAGTAGGCAGGATACGGTTCTTTATCTATTAGAATTATTTGAGCCTTTGAATCAGTTTTGCGGGCTGCGTTGGCTGCATGAACACCCGCAGCGTTAGCACCGATAATTACTATTTTCCTAGACAAGGTTTAATTTCTCCTAGACTTGCTCCTTGACGAGAAACTATAGGATTACGTCACTTCTTTAAATTTGTTGTTCTCCAATTTCGTATAAGAAATTCCTAAATAAAGGTGTACAAAATTATAGTAGAGTTCTAAGGTTTGGTTGCTATGGAGGAGACTAGGACATTCAAAGACTTGGCC
>JABXGY010000107.1 GCA_016550395.1 archaeon
CCGTGCAAAACATAAGAGTTGATTCGAAGAAATGATTGCACTTTTATAGACGACTCACAGGTGATTGAGGCGGGAATTGTAATGCTGGAACTGTACAATACGCTCTCACGGAAGAAGGAGCCATTTAAACCGCTTCATGAGGGCGAAGTGCGGATGTATGTGTGTGGACCAACAGTATATGATTCAAGCCATTTAGGGCATGCACGGTCCATCGTAGCTTTTGATGTTATTCGTCGGTATCTGGAATACAAAGGGTTTGATGTGCGATTCATCCAAAATTTCACTGATATCGATGATAAGATGATTAAACGGGCAGATGAAGAAGGGACGTCAACAGTCGACTTAGCTACAAAATACATTCAGGAATATTTTGAAGATTTCGATAAATTAGGTGTTAAACGGGCCACAGCCTTTCCAAAGGCCACAGAACATATCCCTGAGATGATTGAGCACATTCAGAAGCTTGTGAAAAAGGGGTATGCCTATGAGGCGAATAACAGCGTCTATTTTCGAGTCTCCAAGTTTAAAAAATACGGAAAATTGTCACGCCAAGAAAGATCGAAGGAAGACGCTGAGGAACCAGAACCAGCTGAGTTGGAAGAAAAGGAGCAGCCTGAAGATTTTGCGCTGTGGAAAGCTATGAAGCCGGGTGAACCCTTCTGGGAATCACCATGGGGAAAGGGTCGACCTGGTTGGCATATTGAATGCTCCGTCATGTCGACAAAGTATTTGGGTGAATCCATTGACATTCACGGAGGCGGACTAGATTTGGTCTTCCCCCATCATGAAAATGAGATCGCTCAATCAGAGGCATTAACTGGCAAGCCCTTTGTTCGTTATTGGATGCATAATGGATTTCTTACCGTGAATAAAGAGAAGATGTCGAAATCCCTTGGTAACTTCTTCACGATTCAAGAAATCACGGCGAAATATGATCCTGAGGTTGTTCGGTTATTTTTGATTTCATCCCAATATCGTAGTCCCATTGATTTTAGCGATGCTCAACTTGAGGAGGCCAAATCCCGTTTGGTACGAATCCATAATGCAATTGATCTATTGCAACGGCGCCTTCACGAAGCCCATGAAACTGAGGCACGCGATCCTCTGAAACCATCCGATGCTGATGCAGAACTCTGGGACAGACTGATGACATTCCAAAAAGAGTTTGAAACTGCCATGGACGATGATTTTAATACCCCCATGGCTTTGGCAAGTTTAAGTTCATTTTTATCAAAAACTAATGCCATTCTTTCAAGTGACAGCACAGTAACGACAGGGACTTTACTGAAGGTATATGAAATTCTTGATCGTATTGGAGAGGTATTGGGATTATTTCGAGATCGGATGCAACTAGGAGCAATTAAAACAGCAGAAGCCACCGCAACTGAAGAGCTCATCAGATTACTGATTGAACTTAGGGCTCAGGCTCGGAAGAAAAAAGACTTTGAGACCGCCGATTACATCCGCAAGCAATTGAAAGAGTATGGTATACTCCTTGAGGATGAAAAGACAGGAACGACTTGGAAGTGGATTTGATGAAAACATTAATTCTTGCTGCGGGTCATGGAACACGATTACACCCTTTAACCCAATCTCGCCCCAAGGCGATGTTACCCCTTCTAGATAAACCATTGTTGCACCATGTCATTGATTCTGTACAGGAAGCTGGGTTAAAAGAAATTGTACTGGTAGTAGGACATTATCGTGAACAAATTGAAACCTACTTTGGCGATGGAGCCCAATTGGGTGTACAGATTCATTATGCCCACCAAGCGGAGGCTAAAGGCGAATATGATGCTGTCTTAGCAGCAGAACAAGCACTAGCTGGTGAAGACCAGTTTCTAATGACCGATTGTGATATTATCACTAGTACAACTCGGTTTAAAGACGCCCTTAAGGCGGGAAAAAATAGAGACATGGCATTATCCTTGGTTGAAGTACCTAATCCCTCCCAATTTGGAATTGTAGCCTTAGAAGGGAAGAAGATTACAACGATTGTGGAAAAACCCAAACCTGGTACTGAACCGAGTAATCTTGCAGTAGCAGGTGTCTATATTTTTACCAGCGAAATTTTTGATATGCTTCGTCAAACCAAGGATTTGGAAGTGGGAATCCAACAGCTCATTAATGAAGGACACACCGTCTATGCCAGTCATTCCAAAGGCCCGTGGGTGGACGTTGGGCGCACCTGGAACATATTAGATGCATCATCGGTGTTGTTTGAACGTCTTCACCAAAAAAAGAGTGCTCGTATCGATTCATCAGCATCAGTGAGTGAGGGCGCCCATATTATTGGTGATGTGTGGATCAATTCAGGGGCAAAAGTGTTTCCCGGAGCCGCGTTAGTGGGACCCGTCTATGTGGGACCAGACACGGTTGTGGGTAATAATTGTCTGATTCGCGATAATGCGATCTTAAATCGGAATGTTAGTGTGGGCTTTTCTTGTGAAATTCGAAATACGGTAATGATGCCGGGGAGTCGAGTCGGACACCTAGCCTTTGTTGGAGACAGTATTCTAGGTTTTGATGCAGACCTCGGGGCTAGTGTGGTGTTGTCAAATTACCGCTTTGATGGTAAGGAAGTACAAGTAATGTTGCAAGACCAGTTAGTCTCTACAAATACCGATAAGTTTGGGGCAGTAATTGGTGATGCAGTCAAGGTTGGCTGTGGAGCAGTAGTTTTACCAGGACGTACAATTGGATACAATTCCTGGGTTGATCCCGGAGTCGTTGTTAGAAAAGATGTCCCTGATAATACTCACCTACAACTCAGACAAGAGTACCAACTGGAGGAAAGACGTCCACCTATCTAATGGCCTGTTTTAAGACGGATTGGGCGTCTTTGAGTAAAGCTTTCGCCCTTTTTACGGATAGGGCTTCAACTGTTATGCGGATGACAGGTTCAGTGCCAGAAGGGCGAATGAGCACCCAACTTGAATCTGTGAAGTTGACACGGACTCCATCAAGGCTGTTAATATTCTCAATATTCAGCCAGCCTTCCAGTATCGCAGTGATCTCAATCATGATTTGAGCTTTTTTCTCCTCGACACACTCAAATGATGCACGAAGAAGATGGGTGGTGGGCAGTTCATCAACTAACTTGCTCAAGGGACGTTGTGCCCAATCGAGGAGCTCAAGGAGTTTACAGGCTGCAAGGGGTCCATCTGGACAGTAATGGACTTCGGGGAAAATAAATGGTCCAGACGGTTCTGCTCCTAAGACAGCTTTGTGTTTCTTAACAAGATTCGAAACAAAAACATCACCCACACGACTACGTTCAACGCGAGCTCCATGCTTCTTTGCCACATGGTCGACAACACTGGAGCTCGCTACCGTTGTAGCGATTACTTTTCCTCCCCGTGTTGAAAGGTAATAATCTGCAACAAGTGCCAAAAGAGTATCACCTGCTAAAATCCGTCCCTTATCGTCGACGGCAAGCAGACGATCGGCATCTCCATCATGCGCAAGACCAATTTCTGCCTTAGTGGTTTGAACAATAGCGCTAAGATCATCTAGGCAAACAAAATTTTGCCATTCAGCGGCAGCCGCACTTTGAACTTTCGAAGGTCCACAACCTTGAGTGTAGTTTTTCCCACTTGGAGGGACATTGAGTGTTTTTACTTCCGCATTGAGTTCCTGTAACACTAGAGGTGTGACTAATCCTCCCACACCATATGCAGCATCTAAAACGACTCGATGAGTAGTTGTTACTTCGCTTTTATCCAGAAGTGCATTCGTATGGAGAGGAATAGGTTCGAATTCTCTGAAGTTGGCAAACTCCTGCCAGGGAGCCGGTTCTGCCTTATTGAGAAGCCATTCAATCTCATTTTGTTGTCTTTCCGAAAAACCTGCTCCATCCGGATTATGGAATTTGAATCCGTTATATTCTGGGGGATTATGGCTGGCAGTTACGATAATTGATGCACTCATTTTCTCTTTGCCTGCAGCATAGGCAATAGAGGGGGTCGGTGCCATACCTGCCTTATCCACTTCTACTCCGCCTTGGAGAAGTCCGGCTATAACAGCAGAAGTCAACATTGGTCCAGTGGTACGATGGTCGTGCCCAACCATGATACAAGGCTTCTTATGCTGGTTCCGGAGATAGTGCGCTGTGGCTAATCCTAATTGAATAGCTAATGACCCGGTAATCAGTTCGTCTACTCGTCCACGAATTCCCGAGCTACCAAAAAACGATGGTTTTGAGGAGGTTGGTGGCATTCATTAATCACCTATTCGAGTGCATATCTTCATTCCTTTGGGGCTGTGAGAATGTCGTCAATCCAATCTAGTCCAAGTGAGAGTAGTTCTTGAGCCCGTTTTTTCTTTTGAGCTTCAGCAAAGCACCGGAATACAGGTTCAGTGCCAGAAGGTCGAAGGAGAAGCCATCCATCGTCGAAGACAATTTTTACGCCATCCTCTGTAATTACTTGAGCGTGAGGGAAATGTTTCTTGACTTCATTCAATGCATGCTGGGTCACTTTTTCTTTGAGTTCATTTGGACAGTCAATCGCCCGTTTAATTTGATGATATTGAGGAAACTCGTCAATGATGGCACTTAATTTCGTGTCTTGCTGGGCAAGATATTCAAGGAGATGTAAAGTAGCTAGTCCGCTATCAGAAAGATAGTTCAAATCAGGATAGATAGCTTTGCCTGACTCCTCGAATGCAAAGATGGCATGATGCTGCTTTACAGCAGCCACGATTGCGGGTGGACCTACTCGACTATAGACTATGTGTCCACCAAATTCCTTGACAATATCTTCGACTAAATTGCTTGAATTAATGGGCGTCACAATCGTGCCCTTTCCACGTCGGATGAGTTCGATTTGGGCAAGCAGGGTTCCGGAAACATCTCCCATGAGTGAACGCCCCTTATCATCGATGAAGAATGCTCGGTCCGCATCTCCGTCCACAGCGATTCCCAAATCTGCACCTGTTTCTTTTACCAATCTTGTAGCTTTTTCAAGGAGTTTGACACGGAGATTAGGCGAACGTCCGGGGAAAAACGGATCTGGTCGCGCATTGAGTCCAATCACTGTGCAATCAAGTTTGTTTACTAAATTGAAGAGCCATGGAACCGCTGTACCATTGGCAGCATCGATAACGATACGAAACTCGTGTTCTTGAATGAGGTTAACATTCCCTTGTTGGAGAATCCTATTCACCCAAAATGCTCCCACATCAGAAATCGACGTAATATTGCCATATTTTGTCCATTCGATTGGATTAGGTGGTGTGCGTGTTAGGCGTTCAATTTTTTGTTCGATTGTCCGATTGACAGGAGCACCATCTTTGTCGAGTACTTCAATTCCTGACATGTGGGCAGGGATATGGCTACCTGTTATTAGAATCCCACCTGCAAGCTGGCGATGGCGCGTGTAAAAACTGACAGCTGGCGTAATTACTTCCCCTCCATAAAGGACATTTGATCCACCTGCCATTACACCACTAGCAATTGCTTGCATGAGAAGAGGGCTGCTGGTTCGGTTGTCATGACAGAGCAGGAGCGGCTTTTGATTGAAAGTTGTTGCAATACTCAAACCGATACGCCATGCGACTTCGGAATTCAATTCGTCAGGCACACAACCACGAATGCCACTAGTACCAAAGTCGGGAGTCCATGCCATATTCTTGCATGACCTCCTGCTCCCTTTTAAAAGGTCGCGCCAATATACGTTACTTATAAAAACCGGTTTTTTATGCAATGCATAAAGCGGAGAAGTTAAATCTACAGAGTGTCTTTAGGAGATTAGATGCGGGTTATTAAATCAGCAAATTCCATCGGGAGTTCAAGCACAATGGATGAAGACCATCTTGCAGCCGTCATTCGTGAATTTGGACGTTCAATGCGCGAGGTGACGGGAGGTCTTGATGATGCTATGAACCGATGGGAATCAGCCCATCGAAGCTCGCTTCGTCCTATCCGTGTGATTTTAGGCTCTTTATCTAAAATTAATTATCTACGCAACATCGAGGACCTGGGCAAGCTTAAGTCCTTCGAGGGTATTGTTGACCGCGCGATCACCAAAAACCTCGGATTACTCGATAAGGTTCTTCCTAAGGTGTTGGCCTTAGCATCGGATTTCGAAGGCGCTATTCGAAAAATGCGACTTATGGAGAAACGCGTATCTGAGTTGCAGCGACGTGGAGCTGGTCTTCTTGAACCCGACGAGAATTGTGAACAACGGGTTTGTCAACTAGTCGACAATGTTGACGCGCTGAGCCGAAAACTTCGACAGATAGTCAGCATGTATGAAGATGAGTATCTATTTCGTTTGAAAACAATTCGTAACATCGAAGAACTTCTAGATCCAAAAGAACTGTACACCAACCTCCTTCTTTGGACAATGGAACCGTATCTGGAATCAGAACGTATTGAAGCGATTCGTAAGGAAATTGGAACCCATATTGAAGAAACGCGTTCGTTAGTGTCGCGGCATAATCTCCCTGCCAATATGTTTTAAGCGCACAATTTTGAACAGAATCCTAGTAATTATTAATACATGTAAGTGGATTCTGCAATTAAAGAGAGGAGACATCATTGACCCGGCTTTTTGGCACACAGGGATTCCGTGGATTAGTCAATGAATCATTGACTGCTACTGTAGCGCATAATGTGGGCCTTGCAATGGCTCATCATCTAGGATTAGAAAATGTTGTGGGAATTGGTTGGGATACAAGAATTTCGAGTGAGATGCTGGCTTTTTCTGTGAGTGCAGGGTTGATGAGTGGAGGATGTAACGTTCAACTGTTGGGGTTGGCTCCTACCCCACTTCTGTCGTTTGCTATTCCGCGACTGAAATTAGACGCTGGAGTTATGGTTACAGCAAGTCACAATCCGCCTGAATTTAATGGTCTTAAACTTTGGGGATCTGATGGGGCTTCTTTCACCTCGGAGATGGAACGGTCCGTAGAGAATCACTATTTTTCAACAGAAAAACCGAAATTATCCTGGCAAAACTATGGCTCTCTTATCCCCCCACTAGATTTCCGACCACACTATATCGAAAAGCTGGTTAGTCAAATTGATATACGGCGTATAAGGAATCATGAATTCACTGTTGTTGTTGACTGTGGAGGAGGTGCGGCTTCAGTAGTTGTTCCAGAGTTGTTCAAGACACTAGGATTGAATACGGAACTCCTCTTTTGTGAACCTGACGGATTGTTTAAGAATCGATTACCCGAACCAAAGGAACAGCACCTCTCACAACTAATTCAACGTGTCAAAGAGACAAATGCAGATTTAGGAATAGCCTGGGATGGTGATGCGGATAGAGTGGTGCTCATTTCGAATACAGGTCGATATATTATGGGAGATCGAGTCTTTGCGTTAGCCACCTTCCGCTGGCTGAGAGAACTCAAGGAAAAACCAAAACGGATTGTATCACAGGTTGCTACCAGTGATGTGATGCTCGATGTAGCTCAAATGGTCGAAGCAGAACTTATCATTACGCAAGTCGGCGAACCTAACATCGTCCAGAAAATGAAACAAGTAGATGCAGCAATCGGCGGCGAAGAAAACGGTGGAGTAATTTACAAGGGTTGGTCATGGACCCGTGAAGGCATGCTCACGGCGCTTCTCATTCTTGACCTCATAGCCTCAGAAAATCGGTCTGTTGAAGAACTTGATCAACAATTCCCCACCTATTATCAAGTCAAAGCAAGTTTGCCTTGTGAAAACTGGGTGAAAGAACCCCTGCTCAAACGCGTAGTAGATTTAGTTCCAACCGGTGCAGAGTGCGAAACATTAGATGGCGTAAAATTCCGATATCCTGACGGATGGGTCTTACTCCGTCCTTCGGGCACCGAACCAATTTTCCGAGTGTTTGCAGAAGCACAAACCAA
>JABXGY010000108.1 GCA_016550395.1 archaeon
AGGGTCGCATCATTGGGCGTCGATGTAGTCGATGTGAGCGTATCATAGTCCCTCCACGGATGTTTTGCGAACAATGCTTTGTCGCGACTGATGAATGGGTGTACGTCCAAGATACGGGAACAGTAAACACGTTCTCAATATCATATCTTGATGCGGATGCTAATCGTATCAAGGACCCGATCCTGGTCGCCGTTATTGACATCGATGGAGCTAGTCCTGGAATTGGCATTCTTCATTTGCTGGGAAATGTTGACCCAGAAAAAATCGATGTGGGTATGAAGGTGAAAGCTGTATGGAAGCCCGCAGAAGAGCGTGAGGGTTCGGTAACGGATATTCTCTTCTGGGAACCAATGGAGGACTGATAATATGTCGTTTGATAAAATCCGTGATCCACGTAAATTGCGTCATCAGATTGGAGACATGGAATGTGATTACATCTATACAGCAGGGGTGGCTGGAGAACGCTTCTACATCGCGTTACGTGATGAAGGGAAGCTTCTTGCAACCCGATGTGACAAATGTAATATCACTTTCATGCCCCCGCGCTTGTACTGTGATAAATGCTTTGCTGAACTAACCAACTACAAAGAAGTACCATCCACAGGAATCATAGACTCATATACAATCACCTACCTTGATATGAATGGAGAGGCTCTTCCTGATCCCATGGTGCTTGCCTTCATCAAAATCGACCAAACCGATGGAGGCCTCATCCACAAGATTAGTGATATCAAACCGGAATCACTTAAAATCGGCACTAAGTTTGAAGCCGTACTCGAGGATAAATCGAAACGAAAGGGCGGGCTTACGGATATTAAGTACTTCAGACCAGTCTAACAAGCAAGTCTGTACACAGGTTTAGTCTAATTTGCAAAAAAGGATATCTAGGACTAGTGATAATTATCATCGCGCGCAGCTAGGTTTCTGATAGGTTATTCGATACCTAACCTGAAATGTGGCTTCATCCTCCGGTTCAAAATCAATAACAGCTAGGCTAATTGGTGATTTGTCATCAAGCTCAAAAATCAAATCTTCGAAATAATCTATAACGCCACACGAGCGGCAAAATGATCCAGTGAATCGAACATATAACTCGTTGTTGGCAAATCCAATAAATTCTGCAAAGGCTTCTGGACTACGAAGTCGGTTGAAATTAGCAATAGCACGTTGAATCGAATCTGGAGGTTCAGACATGAATAGCCCTCTTAGTCAAAACCCGTTTAGAGGGTTTCGGATTAACAATAGTATATGTTGTTTAGGTGTTTGTAGGAATAAGACTGCGTGACAATCCCTGTGCCATGACTTTGATGAATAAAGGTCTTGCTTCGGGTGGAAACACTTCAAGTTCGTTGAGAAATCGTTGTTTAACCGCATTCATCACAGAAGTTTCAGACGGCTCCAACATCCAGGCTTGTTCAACGGTTTCCTTCCAGGAATCAAGTGTGTTAAGGGCTCTGTCAAAAATCACGGGAATATCCGCTCCAGTTACCGCTCCAAAATGGGAAAACACGAGGAATGTAGGATCATAGGTTCGAAGTTTTTCAATCGAAGCTCTATAACGGTCATGCTTAAAACTTGGCGGAAAGGATGTTGGTGTCACTGTATGATGTTTTGGACCGAGTAACCCAAGAGCATCACCAGTATAAAGAGTTCGAGTGTGCTCTTCAAAAAAGGCAACGTGATCTGAGGTGTGCCCCGGGGTGCCGATTACTTCTAATTGTACATTACGACCGAGAGCAATCCGATCACCATCTTGGACTTCCTGAACAGATGTGTTGGGTGGTAGGGGCTGAATATCCTGGGAAAATTTCCCAAAGAGTTGCTTTGCCCCCTCATTTAATCTACTTGGATCACGAAGCCCAGCAATGGCATATCTATGTCCAACAACCGTTACGTTGGGCACTTTTTTGACAATTGGAGTGGCACCTCCACAATGATCACCATGCCTGTGGGTAACACACACATAACGAAGCTTTTCCAATGGAATCTGACGAATACTCAAAGCATCAAGAACCTGCTCACCACAACGATGATGACCCGTTTCAATAATCCCGAATTCCCGACCTCGAATAATCAAAACACTCGTCGTATGAGGGAAATCCCAACCTTGAACGTCAATCATCTCTACATATTCCGACAACGATTGTGCCTGCATAATAAAGGGCAATAAACACACATCCCACAGCAAGATACTGTCAATCTACCTTGAAGCTAGAAAAGCCTTTTTGCCTTTCACAACCTTGGAACATTTAATTAAAAATCTGCATCCTTTACCGATTAAATGAGGTTGGCATTTGTGGAATCAACTCCTCTTCGAATCACCCGTAACACCTACTGTATTGGCGGTCCAAATATTACAGATCCAGATGATTGTTTCATATACCTTGTTAACTTGGATAGTCACCTAATACTCATTGATGCTGGTATTGGTCGAAGTACAGATCGGCTTTTGGCAAACATATCTCAGCTAGGATTAAATCCACGAAATATCGCTCTCTTGGTGTTAACTCATGAGCATGTGGATCATATTGGTGGCGCAGCCCCTCTTCAATCTCGATTAAAGTTCAAAATTGCAGCCCATGAAAAAGCCAAACGCGTCATAAGTAAAGGGGATTCAAATGCAAGTGCTGCTAAAAATTATGGTATTTCTCTCTCTCCGACACCCATAGATATCACCTTAGATGGTGATGCGGGTTCTGTACCGATAGGTGATGGCAGTCTTCACTATCTCCATACACCAGGTCATACTCCAGGTAGTGTTGTCTTATATTTCAATGATGGCGACCGCCGTGTCCTTTTCGGTCAAGACTTGCATGGACCTTTCAATAAAGCCTGGGGTAGTAATATTAGGCAATGGCGCACTTCTATGAAATTGGTGTTAGCCTTAGAAGCAGACATCCTTTGCGAGGGACACTATGGAGTGTATCGGGGAAAGTCAGCAGTACGTCAATTCATCTTTGGACTTTTGAATCAAACTGCCTAATCTATTTTCAACTTAGTTGCCTTGGGGTGGGTTTGCAGTGCGGGTTATTTTTCTCTTTCAATAATCGTTGCTGTTCCGAGCCCAAGGCCACAACAAAAAGTAGCAAGGCCAAATCTACCATTGCTATCTTCCATGACATTTAACAGAGTCGTAATAACCCGTGCTCCAGATGCGCCTAACGGATGTCCTAAAGCGATTGATCCTCCATGGACATTAAGTCGTGAATCTGAAAGAGGATCAAACCCTAACATCTTTCCTGCTGCAATTACTACACTCGAAAATGCTTCATTTACCTCAATTGCGTCAAGCTCATCGATAGTCAGATTTGCTCGTTTCAGACAGGGGGGCGTTGCAAAAATAGGACCCTCAAGGCACATAACTGGTTCGGTTCCCACAACAGCTTGAGATTTTACGATGGCACGAGGTTTCAAATTAAGTTCGTCTGCTTTTTCACGAGACATTAACATGACCGCAGCTGCTCCATCATTAATGGGACAACAATTACCAGCAGTGATTTTGCCGCCAAATAGGGGTGGAAGTGTAGCCAATTTTTCGAGCGAGGTGTTTGGTCGTGGGCTTTCATCTTTTTCAATGAGTTTGAAACTGCCATCCTCTTGTCGAGCTTTAATAGGGACTACTTCATTAGCA
>JABXGY010000109.1 GCA_016550395.1 archaeon
TATGCATGATCTTTTCTAGCGGTGCATGGACATTTCTTGAAGCAGGGCTAGCTCGAGAAATCACCCAAGAAGAAGCGTTGGAGATTCTCGATGAGGCAGAGGCAGCAGGCTTGGTTTGCAGTCCCAGCAATGACCAAAAAGGTGCCATTATCTGTTTATGCTGCGGCTGTTGTTGTGACATTCTGAAAAGTTATAAAAAATATCCGAAACCAAGCTCGATGTGTCATAGTAACTATTTTGCTGTTGTTGACTCTGAATTATGTACTGGATGTGAAACCTGTTTAGACCGGTGCCAAATGGACGCCATTAAGATAGACGAGGGCAAAGCAAATATTGACCTAGACTTCTGTATCGGCTGTGGTCTTTGCGTGAGTACTTGCCCGTCTGAAGCAGTTACTTTAAAACAAAAAGACGCAAGTGCCATTCGTATCCCACCAGAAAATATGTACAAGCTCTATGAAAAAGCGGGTTTAGAGCGATTAGCCCAAAAATCAAAGTAAACCATAACTCAAGTAACACGGAGTGCATAATGTTGGAACCTAAAGATGTTTATGAGCAGTTAAGAGAACATCTCGATGACCTCCCAGTTGGTTATCCAAAAACTGAATCAGGCGTAGAAATTCGAATTCTCAAACGACTGTTCACTGAAGATGAGGCTAAAATGGCTATCCACCTAACTTACATTCCTGAGACGATAGAAGAAATTGCCCAACGAGCCAACCGAGATCCCGAAGAGATCAACCAGTTACTGGAACGCTTAGCTGATAAGGGGTTAATTTTCCGTTCACACAAAGGGGGAATTACCCAATATCGTGCTGAATGGTTTGTCGTAGGCATCTACGAACATCAAGTCAACAATATGACCAAAGAGTTAGCAGAGGACTTAGAGCAGTATATGGAAGAAGCCCTGCGAGAGGAACTTATTACCACCGCTGACCCACCTCAACTCAGAGTAATTCCCGTAGCCGCTAGCCTGTCTCCTACGATGGGCATCCTGCCCCATGAAGATGCCCGAGAAATCGTCAAAAAACAAAGTAAAATTGCTGTCGCTCCCTGTATCTGCAAGCGTGAGAAAGAGATTTTAGGCGAGAAATGTGACAAACCTGAAGAAGTATGCATGGTCTTCTCGACCGGTGCTTACTATTATATTGAAAATGGATATGGTCGTGAAATCACAGTAGACGAAGCGCTCAAAATTCTTGACCAAGCACACGATGCCGGCCTAGTTTGTAGCCCAAGTAACGATCAGAAGGGTTTTGTTATTTGTAATTGCTGTGGCTGCCACTGTGGTATGTTAACGAACCTGAAAAAACTGCCTAAACCCGCAACGATCGTTCCGAGTAACTATTACGCAGTAGTTGACGCTGATAGTTGTACGGGTTGTGAAACTTGTATTGATCGTTGTCAAATGGATGCAATTACCATCGAAGGCGATGTAGCTCAAATTGATTTGGATTATTGCATTGGATGTGGACTTTGCATCAGTACCTGTCCTTCTGAAGCTTTGACATTGGAACGAAAAGACGAAACCGAGGTTTCTATTCCACCAGCAAATGCCTTTGAACTTTACCGCGAAATTAGTGAAAAGCGCCTTCAACGCCGAACCAGTGGCTCCAATTAGTGAAAATCCGTTGGAGTTAAATTATCACGCACTCCTGCAGAAATCCTGTAACTTCTCGCAAAAACCAATAAAAATCGCACTCGAAAGTAATAAGTAAAGAATGTAAAAAAAAGAAGAGAAGGAAACCCTCTGAGATTAGCTAACTGAGGGTTCCCATTTTTCACCTATTTTGGCTAGTTCCTCATCACGCAGAACTCGACGGAGAACCTTACCTACCGCACTTTGTGGTAGAGAATCACGGAACTCTACAGCTTTCGGTCGTTTATATGCCGTCATCCTAGTCTTCGCCCAGGTCATGATTTCCTCTTCAGTCGCTGTCTGACCAGGGACAAGAACAACGTAGGCTTTGACCGTTTCGTTTCCTGGATCATCCTCCCGAGGTACTCCAATGACAGCGGCCAATTGAATCTTTGGATGCTCCGTAAGGATTTCTTCAATTTCTGCGGGCCATGCTTTCAGTCCACTGACGTTGATCATGTCTTTCTTGCGGTCGGTGATGACTAGATATCCTTCTTTGTCAAAGTGTCCGATGTCACCAGAGAGGAAGTAGCGTTTGCGGTCGATAGTTTGCATGACAGCAGCAGTTTCTTTGGGTTTGTTCCAATAGCCCTTCATGACTTGTGGTCCGTGAATGGCAACTTCTCCATCTTCTCCAGTCTCCATTGTCTTCTTGCCAGTGTCAACGTCGACGATTTTGATGATAGTATCAGGCATTGGAAAACCGACAGAACCAAACTTGCGTTGGCGTTTGTTCGAAGGGTCAGCTGATGCCAAAGGTGAGGTTTCAGTGAGTCCGTAGCCTTCAAAGAGAGTAGCGCCCGTGACCTCTTCAAAAACATTAGCGGTTGCGGGGGCAAGCGCGGCAGCTCCTGCTCCACAAGCTTTGATACTGCTGAGATCATATTTGGCAACATTGGGATGGTAAGCGAGTGCCGCATACATCGCGGGAACAGCATGTAGCAATGTCACTTTGTATTTTTGAATTGCAGCAAGGAGATCGGAAAATGGTGGTTTTCCTGATCGGGGATCACCAATGCAGATGAGTTTGCTTTGATGGAGAACGGAGGCAATCATTGTCAAGGTGAGTCCAAAGCTATGATACCAAGGTAAAGCCCCTATGTACACCTCGTTTCCAATATCAACTGGAACTGCAGGACCACCTTCGTCAGGGTCGAGCCAGATCCATTCACTATATTGAAGGACATTTGCATAGAGGTTATAGTGAGTTAGCATTGCCCCTTTAGGAACACCAGTGGTTCCACCTGTATACAATATCAGAGCCAAATCATCTTTGGGTTTGATTTTAACCTTGGGGGGATCCGGTGGGTAGTTCGCCATGATATCATCGTAGTGGAATGTAATTCCTTCTTCGTAGTAGGGGCTCTTGGGTATTTTTCCAAGAAGTCCGCCAATGATGGCTTTGAATTTGGGAAGCCAAGGTTTGGAACTGCAGACAATCACGTGTTTGACATCGGTTCCTTTGACAGCCTCATAACAGGTTGGTGTGAGTTCGTTATGGTCTATACAAAAGACCATTTTTGCACCCGAATCCTTGAACTGGTGCTGAAGCTCAGGTGCCTTGTACCGTGGGTTACAGGTTACCGCTACTGCTCCAGCCTTGAGTATGCCAAAGAAGATTGGTGGATAGTGAGGGAGATTTGGTAAAAAGAGTGCCACCCGGTCACCCTTTTTGATCCCTTTGCTATGGAGAAAGTTGGCTATACGATTAGCGCTTTCGTGTACGTGAGCAAAAGATCGTTCGGTATAGAAGATTGTATGGGTTTTATCTCCACTTTCTTCAGCAGCTTTATCGAGAAGTTTGTAAAGGGGTTCTTCGGGATAGTCGAGGGTTTTTGGTACGTTTTCAGGCCAGTTATGTTTGTGCCAGAGCATTTCTTTCATAAGTTGTTTTACGCTCCATTTTTCTTGTTATCAGTTGAAAATAACCGAGTATCGGTTATTGGTGTAGTTCTTGTTGATTTACCTTTTGGCGGAGTGAAAAAATGGCGACAAAAATCGTTGAGCAGGTTTCCTCGATTTGAAAAAGCTGGATGTGGTTGGTCCCATTCTTGATACGGAACTTTCAAAATACAAAGAGTTTGGCATGACGATAGCATTCAAACCTGGAGAGTAAAAAATAGAAAAGCCGGATCTGAGCTGATTGCTCAGACCTCAACTTTCAATCCGAGTTCACGAACAAGTTCTTTGTAGCGATTTCGCACCGTAACTTCTGTGACTCGGCTTATTTCGGCAATTTCACGTTGGGTACGACGTTCGCCTTCTTGGATTGAGGCGATGTATAGGCTAGCCGCGGCGAGACCGGTGGGATCTTTGCCGGCTGTGATGCCTTTGGAACGGGCTGAATCGACGATTTCGGCTGCTGTGTGTTGGACGTCTCCGCTTAGTTCTAACGCTTGAGCAAAGCGTGGAATGAAATCGGTGGGTGAGGCGATTGGGATTCGAACCTCGAGTTCGCGAAGGAGGAGCCGATAACATCGTCCGAGTTCCTTGCGGCTGATTCGACTGTGGTGAGCTATTTCATCTAGTGTCCGTGGGACCTGACGGAGGCGACAGGCTGCGTAGACGCAGGAAGCAATCATTGCTTCAATACTTCGACCTCGAATGAGGTGGTGTTCAATTGCACGACGATAAAGGATAGCTGCTGCTTCTTTGACGGGACGTGGTACACCTAGTTGACTGGTTAACCGATCCAGTTCACTCATGGCATAAGCGAGATTTCGATCTATGCTGGAATGAACGCGTGTTCGGATTTGCCATTTTCGGAGCCGATAAATTTGCGCCCGACGGCTAGGTGCTAATTTCTTTCCATAGGCGTCGCGGTTCCGCCAGTCAATCATTGTACTAAGACCCTTATCATGCACGGTGTAAGTCATGGGACTCCCAACTCGGCTACGCTTATCACGTTCTTCCGAGGTGAAAGCCCGCCATTCAGGTCCTTGATCAACCATGTGCGCATCTAACACAAGACCACAATTACGACAAATAACTTCACCGCGAGTTGTATCGCGAATCACTTCTTGCCCGCTGCAGTCTGGGCAACGGGTAACTTGATGAGGGGTCTCGTGTGGTGTTGCGCGTAGCTTTTCTTCCACAAAAGGAGCTTCTTCAACCATTACTCTTTCGACCTTCTTTCTCCGATGAAGAGGGGACGGGGGCGTTGAGAGAGTCTGCTCTTTTTTGAGCATCGTCCCAGTCCATTGGTTATTATTTCAAGCCTTCCTTTCCGTCATCCGCTGGTTGCGACGGAAAGATGTGCTAAGTTTATCTTGTTTAGTGGAATTTTTCCCCGCTTGGAATGGCGAAACCTTTATAAGGTTCGCCTGAAGCACTTCGCGTTCTTCGCTTTTAAACCTTTCTTCAAGCATATGTTCAATTATAGTACTATTAATGATAGCTTTACACATATTTCTGTAATACCCGACTTAAATCTGCTTTCTGTCTTGGTTTTCACGAATTGTGTATATTATACCAAAAAATGATAAAAAATTTGGATTATTTGGTGGTAATTTCTATACCGTCTTTGGTGACAAGAAAGGTATGTTCAGTTTGAGCAACCTGACTTCCCTTGATATCTGCAAGTACACTATATTGACGAAACACGTTCTTGGTTGTAAGTTCTCGAAGACCTAGGGCTAAGCTAAGTTTGGGAATGTGTTTTGCGATATAACGTCGACTGAATGGAAGAGTTTTAAATTCTTTAGCCACAAGGCGGACAATTTCTCGAGCGCCACGGTTGCGGATAGGAGTACGGGTGGGAGTCAGACTGAAAATATAGTGTTGGCCTGTCTCATGAACACTGCCGGAGCCAGTGGTCGCAAAAGTTTCGAGGGCATAGGCTTCTCCCTCTTCTAATATTGAGCCATGAGGGACTGCGATATTTGGTAGATTTTTTGAGCCGTGGAGAAGGTATTCATCAAGTTGATGGCCACTTAGGTCACGGATTGGACGATAACCATACCCCTTTATTGTATCCTCGATAATTTTGCCAAGATCTTTGCTATTGGTTTTTGGTCGAATTAAAACTAAGGCCTTGTTAAGAGCTTCTTGACTTGCCTCAACTAGCTTCTCCAATTCGGGATTAAAGTTCACTGTGACTGCGGTATCCGCGATATATCCATCAATATGAACTCCGAGATCAAATTTTACGATGTCACCGTCTTTAATCGTGGTGTCGTCTTGTTCGGGGCTGGAATAATGTGCTGCGACTTCGTTTATGGAAATGTTGGTGGGAAAGGCTATACCGCCGCCTAATTCCAGAATTCGTGTTTCAGCAGCTTCGCATAGATCATAGGCACGAGCCCCAATTTTGATTTGGGGGAGAATTTCTTCTCGAACCTGTTTGGCTATTTTACCTGCTTGTCGATACTTTTCTTCCGGAGATACATCTTTTTCTTCTTCAGTAGTTTCAGTTGATTTTGTTTCTTCTGCTGCTTCTTCTGCCGGTCGCTGTTTTTCCTCCGGTGATTCACGTTTTGCCATGGATATCTCAGCCTTTCAATTATTTCTGCCAGTTGAAATATGCATCTTTAAGGTTTCCGTAAGATTTACGCTAAATTAAACACTCTTTTCACGATTAACAAATTAACCAGAACAATTTTAGCTGTTTTTAATCATTTAACCGAACTGGTGTACCTAATTTGTCAGCTACTGCCAAGAATTTACAGGAGCTCCTCCGACAAATGGAAAGCACAACGCCTGGAATTGAGGCCAGTGCCATTGTCACAGCCCAGGGGTTACCAATTGTGGCTGCGATGCCACAGACTATTAATGAGGCAATTGTCGCCGCGATGACTGCGGCGTTATTAGGTGTTGCAGAGCGGGCGTTAACTGAGCTTCCGCGGGGGAAACTCCAACAAATTACAATTGAAGCAGAAAATGGTTATATCATCCTGAAGGGAGCGGGACCCAACGCCATCTTGACTTCGTTGGTGAAAAAGAGTGCCAATCTTGGGATGATTTTCTTGGTAATGAAACGTTACAGTAGCCAAATTGAATCCATTCTCCAGTCATAAACTAAATTTAGATTTGTTCATGTTAAGATTGTAATGGATGCGAACTATCATTTGAGTTCTTTTTGTAAGTAATTAGAAGTGTTGGCGGCTCTGGTCCGCCCGTCGGGAACCTCATCTGGTTATCAGTCCCTATTGCTTTTCCTCATCGCCGCCGATTAGAAGAGTGATTAGGCGTTACTTAAGGTTTCCGAGAAGAGGTTCTACGACATCTTGGATTTTTTGTTGGACTTCATTTATTGGTTTTTCAGCATTAATAATTTGAAAATTAAGCTCCTTTGCTCGGGATAAAAAGCATCGTCGGACTTTTTCAAGAAACACAGTGCGCTCAAATTTTTCTTTAGGTTTGGGGCGATGTTTCCGATTAAGAGCAATTTCAGGAGGAAGATCGAGGAGAATGGTGAGGTCAGGGGTTAAGGCATATTGATTTAGTTGCTTTACCCATTCGATGTCGAGGCCAGACGAGGACTGATAAGTGATAGAGGATTCGACATAGCGGTCAGTAATAACGATCTTCCCCTTGTCTAAAGCGGGTTGGATTCGATTCACAGTATGATCGATTCGATCTGCTGCAAAAAGCAATGCATCAATTGCTGGTTGAATTGAAGGGTCGCGGAGTATCTCACGGATCAATCGCCCAATTCGTTTGTTGGTGGGTTCATGGGTTTGTACGACCAGGAAACCTTTTGCCCTAAGCCATTTACTTAACAGTCGGGTATGGGTTGTTGTACCGCTGCCATCAATCCCTTCAAGGGCAATAAATATTCCCTTCATCATCGTATTCACATCAGTTCCTAATTTCGCAGTGATAATCTTTTGATGGAGTTAGAGCTTATCCAATAAAAAGAGAATGCTGATGAGTGGTATAAGTATGAATGTTCAACCTCTATTTGCTTCTTCGGTGTTTTCAATTTCAGCTAGTTGTGAAGTCTATCAAGTACTAAGCTATGATTATGTGGATCCTAACGGCGTCTACCAGGAACTTCTTAAAAATCAGGCAGCCTTTCAGAATGAGGTGAAAAAGCTTCGTTTAAACATGGCTGAGTTCCTCACGGCTGAAAAAGTATACATTAACGGTCAACGAGTGGAACAACGGATTCTTGATATGGAAATTGGTTTACGCGGAAGTGCCGAAGTTCCTTATTTCCAGTGGGTAATTCATTTTCAGGGCACACCAAGGTCAGGCGAAAATTCTTTGAAAAGTGACGTTGAAACTGAGATTGCAGAATACGATATTGAAGTGCTATATCTTTTTCCCCAGGGAACACAGATCCTAAATGTAATAACACCTATGGAAAATGAGGTTCGAGGCTCTTTGCTATTAGTTTGGGCGCGAAAAGGAGATACTGTTGGAGGACATGAAGAGGTGCTTTTCCGGTTCCCAAGTGCCTTAAAGTAAGCGTCCACACGTAAAACAATACTTGCTGCCAGGAGTTATTTTCGCTTGGCAGTGGGGACACCTATTGATATCCTCTTTTGCACTTTTTTTTGAGGGGGCAGGTTTTGGTGAGCGCCCCATCTCATGAGTGGGAGGAGGTGGAGCGGAACTGCCCAGAAGTGATCGAATTCCAGTGATAACACTTGTCAATTTGTTGATTTCTTCATCAATACTTTTGAGTTGTTTTTTCACATCCCGTTTTGAAACCTCATCAATGCGTGCTCGAATTTGCAGAGTTTCTCGATCAAATTCGAGTTGTTGTTTACGGTTTTCAAGTTGGGCCAGCCAATGGTTTGTTGTAGAAATTTCTGTTTCAAGTTGTTGATTAATTTCTGTCAGTTTTGTTCTATACTCACCTGAAAGTCGTTGGTATATTGCGTCATCAACTTCTCTAGATTTTCGAAGCTCTTCTAATCTATGAAGTCGACCTTCTTGGACTTCTTTTTCTTGTTGGAGGCGTTCGAGAGGAGTTAGGGCTTTACTTTCTAGTTCGTCGATTTCCTTGGTGATAGGTTCGAGTCTTGTCTTTAATTCCACGAGCTGTTTCTTTGCATCTTCTTCAGTTAATTCACCGACTAACTGCTTGACTTTGATCGTTTCTTGCTCTTCATCAAGGGCAACTTTTTGAGATCGAAGAGTCTCGAGCGTACCTCTCATTATAAAAGCCGCTTCAACCTGCGCAGGAATTTCTTCTACGGGTTTGAGTTGTTCTGTTTTGGGAATTGTCGTAGTGTTTGTTTCCGTGGTAGGAGGAGTCGAGACTTTTTCTTGTGGTCTTTGCAATGATACTCCGCAATAAGAACAGAATCGCGCATTGGGCTTCAGGGTTCGACCACATTCAGGGCATTGGTTATTTGACATTGTCCTCAGTCCTATCCGCTAGTTTGTAAAAGCAGGAACGAACTTATAAAGTCGAGGCATCCGGCGAGCACTGGACTAGATAAACAAGTATAACCCAAGGAATTGTAGGATGGTCAAAATTATAGCGGTAATAATGGGAACGGCCAAATTATCATCAAGAGGTAAGGGAAGCAATTCAATAAGGGCTGCAATGAAAGCACAAAGAAAAGCTGAGAGAGGCGAAACAATTAGTAGAAGTACAAAAAAAGCAATGGAGAATCCAATGAGTGTTCCTTCAATTGTTTTTGGGGGGTTGAAAGGATAATGGTGACGTCCAAAGAAAATTCCTCCAATCGTAGATAATGCATCACCTATTAGGAACGCAATTACACTAGCGGCTGCAATTAGGGGAAAAGGGAGAATCATCCCAAAAATTAAGAGAGGTAGTGCAACTCCGGCAGCAAAGTAAATTGGAGAAAGAACGTAACGATCAATTTCTTCTTCACGCCCAGCAGCTAGTACCATTTTTGAAATGAGGGGAATTTGTATTCCAAAGCTTCTCAACACTTCTGAAATCACAAAAAGCAAAGTTAAACCACCAATTATTAGAAAGATAAGTAGATGCCAGGAGCTATCCCATAGCCAGAAAAAGGGAATTATTACTGAACTAGCATGAACCAATTGCCGAACAACTTCTTGCCCTAGTCGACGAGGAACATGAACCCGTACTGAAGGAGCTGAAATCGCTGGTAACACAGCGCGTAAGTCTGGGGTTTTTACAACAACTCGTACATGTCGCCGAATCGCTTGATCCGGTCGAAACCCCACCGCTAATTGAGCGAATTGAAACAGTGGAACATTATTTCGGTCATTAGCAATTGCAACGATCTCATACCCTTCAAGTTGTTGTATTTTAATCAACTCTTGTAGGGCATCGACCTTACTTTGTCCACGGCAATCAAGTGCTGCAATATGCCCTGTGAGTCGATCTTTGTCTATTTCAGCCCGTATCCCAATAGCGAAATGGGCACCAAGATTTTGTGCTAGACGTGCAACAGCAAAATCTGGTATACCTGAACTAATTAGAACAATGATATGTCCTTGATTGCGAAGAAGTTCAAATGTCCTTCGTACTCCGCGAATAAGATGCACCTGGTCCGTCATACGGATTAACCAATCTTTGGGTGCACCCTGAAGTAATCGGTATGCAAACCGCATAAAAGATGCGATTTCCATGATTCGTGCTTCATAGAGAATACCAAGCACTCCAAAAGCGAATGCCTTCTTAATACCAAGCCGAGCAATGACCTGTGACAACCAAAATCCATTGATAAGAGTGCCATCAACATCAAATGCGAGGATACGTCTTTGCTTTGGCTGAGCCATATTACCTTTTACACTCTGTAGGTCCTTTTATCCATAGCTACACATAACTCACCATATAGCATTTTCAACAAAGTTTTACGTTATTTAACTACAGAAAGGAACAGAATTCGATGAGGTGTTAATTGATGCGGCGTTTTCTCTACGCAGATCCAACAGTGTGTGTAGGCTGTAGAATTTGTGAAGCGATATGTAGCTTTCATTGGGAAAAAACCCTAAATCCCAAAAAAGCACGGAATCGCGTGCGACGAGTAGATCCAGGTTTAGATGTTGTTGTAGCTTGCCGCAATTGTGACCAAGCCTGGTGCGTTGAAGCTTGTCCAGAGGAAGCTTTACGCCGGAATCGACAAGGAATTATCATAGTAGATGCAAAAAAATGTCGAGGCTGTGGCGCTTGTGTTGAAGCCTGTCCCTTTGGTGCGATCTTTTTACATCCGGAAACGCAGAAAGCCATCAAATGTGTTGCCTGTGGGTTTTGCACCAAGTATTGTCCTGTTAATACACTTCGTATTTTAACTGAAGAAGAGCTTGCGGTATTAAAACAACAGAAAGTCATCCAGCATGAATGTGCAAACCTCTTGGATGAGTTAAGAGTTGAAGGAGAAACCAAAGAGAGGGAGTCATAATGGGACGGAAAGCTAGCTTAGGTGGATATGCAGGGCAACATCTGTACGTCGACATGACTAAGGAACAATGTAAAGCCGTTCCAATAGACCGCCAATTTGCAATTACGTATCTAGGAGGACAGGGGTTTGCTTCGCGCATCCTCTATGACAAAGTTGGTCCTCAAACGGATCCATTAAGTCCTGAAAATGTCTTGATTTGGGCTACTGGACCCTTTACTGGAACTCTCTGGCCTCAAGCATCGCGTTATGTTGTTGCAGCAAAATCTCCGCTGACTGGAATTTTTGGTGAGGCACATGCAGCAGGTCACTGGGGTCCCGAACTAAAATTCGCTGGTTTTGATACGATTATCATCACTGGTCGTGCAAAAAGGCCCCTGTATCTGTTCGTTGATAACGGTACTGCAAAGTTACTTGATGCAAAAGATCTGTGGGGACATAATACAAATGAGACCGAAGAGATGATTAAGGAATCTCACTATGACCCCAGTCTCCGAGTCTCCTGTATTGGTCAGGCAGGAGAGAATCTTGTACGCTTTGCAGCGATTATTAATGATTATGACCGAGCTGCGGCGCGTTCAGGAATTGGTGCAGTAGCTGGGAGTAAACATCTCAAAGCTGTTGCTGTTCGTGGTAGTCAGGATATTTCCGTCGCGAAACCAGACAGATATCTTGAGGTTATTGAAGAATTACACAAAAAAATGCTGGATAGTCCCTTTACGGCAAGCCGTGCACAATACGGAACTACCAATCTTGTTGAACTAATGCAGGAAATCGGACGTCTTCCAAGTTACAATATGCGGTCTGGCGTTTTCGCCGAATACCAGAAAATCAGTGGTGAAGCCATCAAGAATCATTACCTCGTTAAACCACGTGCCGATTATGCGTGCTTACAACGATGCGGAAGATATACACTTGTAAGAACAGGACCCTATGCTTATTGTGGTGGAAGCCCTGAATACGAATCTCAATCCGCATTGGGAAGTCGTTGTGGTAATGATAATCTCGAGTCTATCTTATATGGACACCATTTGAGTAACTTGTATGGGCTAGATACCATATCCACCGGTTCCACGATTAGTTGGGCCATGGAAGCTTGGGAAGAGGGACTCATTACCGCAGAAGACACAGGTGGAATCGATTTGGAGTGGGGAAATCATGAATCAATTATTAAACTCATTCATATGATTGCACACCGTAAAGGATTTGGAGATATTCTTGCTGAAGGAAGTTATCGAGCAGCACAACGCATTGGGAGAGGAACGGAAAAATTTGTGATGCATTGTAAAAAACAGGAAATTGCCGGACAGGAACCCCGGGCACAAAAGTCGATGGGATTAGCCACAGCCACGGCAGCTCGTGGTGCTGATCACTTATACGCATTTCCAGTTTTGGATGAAGTTGGATTTGATGAAGAGATAGGCATTCGATATGGTCAGGAATATTTGCCAGAGATGGGGGACCGCTTAAACCCCAAATTCAAAGGGATTATGGTAAAAGAAAACGAGGATTTCTGTGCTGTGGTTGAATCGCTTGGTGTCTGCAAATATGGAACATTAATTCCTCCAGTGCTCTTTTATGAAGATATTGTGACTACGTTCGAGGTTACGGTGGGGCTTCATCTTACAGAAGTACAGTTCCGTCAAATTGGAGAACGGATTGTAAATCTAAATCGTGGATTTAATGTTCGCGAAGGAATTCGTCGAAAGGATGATTCGTTACCACGTCGACTCACCCATATCCCTGCACCTGAAGGTCCCTCCAAAGGTCAGGTAGTCGAATTAGATCAAATGTTAGATGAATACTATGAACAGAGAGGCTGGCAATTAGAGACCGGATTACCAAAAATTCAGACATTGCATCGGCTTGGTCTTGATGATGTGATAGAAGATTTACGGAAGCAGAAGATAAAATTACCTCAATAAAATGAAGGTTGCTGCTAATATAAGCAAGGTTTAAATTGTGACTTAGCTGAGAGAGTGAACAGCGGGGCTTTGTACGTTAACGCCCAAATACATTCTGAAAAATTTTCAGAGCGTGAAGATGAATGAAAGTCCTTGTGACCGGTCCGCATCTCTCAGGAAAGAGTATGTTAATTGAACACTTAGCAAAAGGCAACGTCATAAATATCCAAGCGAACGGAACCACAGTAGGGCTTGATCATGGCGTCTCAAATGTTTTTGGAATTCCAATCCGATTATTTGGGACTCCGGGTTTAGCCCGATTCAAAGTATTGCGTAGAATCATTTCGGAGGGCGCTGATGGAATTCTCTTTGTAGTCGATGCAAGCAATCCTGAAGGAGACGCTGAAGCCCGGTATATTTGGACCGAAATCAGTGATTTACTACCGAATGTCCCATGTATCGTCGCTGCAAACAAACAAGATCTTCGCGTTTCAAGAACTCCTGAAAGGATTCGCCATGACTTGAGTTTCATGGTGGGAGTACCAGTAATACCAATTAGTTGTAAAACAGACTATAATCTAGAAAAACTTCTTCCTGCCATGGCTATGTTAATTACCTATGAATGGAGCCCACTTCTTCGCGCCTTCGGTATGAAAGGACAAATTACTTTTTCTGATCTAGCGACTAACCTTAACACCAATGAAGGAAAAGTTCGAAGTTATTTACGGTGGTTTGA
>JABXGY010000110.1 GCA_016550395.1 archaeon
TAGCCCCTGGACCTCTCTTATTCACGAATTTATCAAATGCACCACGGTGGGGATGGAAGGGTGGGATCTGGCTTTCAATTGGTCATACATTCGTTGAGTTTCCGGTGGTTCTTCTCATCGCGTTTGGGTTGAGTTTTGTTATTTACCTTCCTCTTCTCCAATTAGTGATTGCAGTTCTTGGTGGTGTAGTTTTGATTATAGTTGGTATCTTTCAGATTCGAGAAGCTCTACGACCCGTTGATCAATTAGAACAAATCGACCTTGCGAAAACCCAACCAACTCGTCATCCCATACTAATTGGGCTGATATTTTCTGCTTTGAACCCCTTCTTCATTATCTGGTGGTTTACAGTTGGGGCGAAAATTGTCTTTGATGCCCTTCTCTTTGCAGCATTGATCGGTGTGATAATTATGTTTTTGAGTCATGTCTGGATTGATTATGTTTGGCTTGCCGGGACAGCATGGCTTGCGCAGAAGGGTACTCAATTGGTAGGTTCAAAGGGATATAAAATACTAATCGGGTTCTTCGGTGCCTTACTCATCTATTTTGGTTTAACTTTTTGTTTTAACGCGATATTGCTTACTAGTCTCCTCTGATGAAAGGATTCAAAGTAGGATAATTAGGATACAAATCCTCGATTACATTTCGGTTTACGCTTTGGCTTAGGTGAAACAGGATAGACGCGCCCTCCACGTCCACCAGAACTTATGGCAAAGTTCAAGTCATTAGATCGAGCAGTTCTAAAGTCCTTATCACTGCAATGATCATCAAGTCGAGATAGTTCCTTTCCTGTGATTTTGAGCCATTCAGCCCAGCTCATTCCTTTGGGTCTTTTCATGTTTTCACTTTTTGATGGTGTTATTCTTGTTCCCCCAAGCAATTTAGTTGATTCTATGTTTATTAACTATGGGAAAACTGCTTAGAATTTTGCTGTCTTCCTACTTATTCTTCTTGAGTAATAGATTTTTTAGTATTTCCAAAGCCTCCTCCTCCCGGAGTTCGGATGCTGATGATATCACCCTTTTGCGCTGGAAATGTCACTTTACCTGGTATTTCCTTCCATTTTCCGGCATGAAAATGGAGATTTTTTCCGCGTTTACCTGGATTACCACCTTGTAATCCCCAGGGGGCAAAGTGGCGTCGTTCACTTTGAACTGACACGACTGCGGTGTCTGAGAGTATCTCAATATCTCGACGGATGCCCATTCCCCCATGATATTGACCTGATCCACCACTCTTTGATCTAAAATGGTATCGGAGTACTCGAAGTGGATAGGCAGTCTCTAAGGCTTCTATTGGAGTGTTGGCAGTATTTGTCATGTGACTGTGAATTCCATCAATGCCATGAGCAGAGGGACGAGCTCCGAGTCCACCCCCGATTGTTTCGTAAAATGTGAACGATTGCATAGTTCTTGGAATTAATCCACCTATCGTGAGATTATTCATGGTTCCTTGGCTAGCTGCTGGAATACGGTCTGGAATAACCTGTTCCAAGGCACCAAATAAAACATCTACAATTCGTTGTGAGGTTTCAACATTTCCTGCAGAAACAGCTGCAGGTGGAATAGGGTTGAGAACAGATCCCTGAGGAGCGATTACTTCAAGAGGTGAGTAACATCCAGCATTGACGGGTATGTTGGGATCTGTAACACATCTGAGTACATAATACGAACTTGAGAGTGTGACTGCGAAGGGAGCGTTAATGTTTCCTTGGGTTTGGGGGCTACTCCCAGTAAAATCAAAGATTATGTGGTTGTGGTGAGTTGAAACTTTGACAGATAGTTGAACGGGGATTGTTGAGATACCATCGTTATCCATGTAATCAGTGAATATGAAATTACCTTGAGGTATTTGTTGGAGTTGTTGAAGCATTCGTTGTCGGGAATAAGTATGAAAATCTGCAAGGAATGTAAAGATAACTGAAGGTGAGTATTTCTTTAAAATTGCCTTATATCGAGTGACACCTGTAGTATTCGAAGCTAGTTGAGCTTGAAGATCGCCCTCTCGTTCTATAGGTGTGCGGACATTTGCAAGCAATAACCGCCAAAGGGCTTGGTTTATGTTTCCTTCTTCAACAAATTTTATTGGAGGAATTCGTAGGCCTTCCTGAAAAATTTCTGAAGCTGCACCTGGCATTGATCCAGGTGCGGATCCACCAATATCAGCATGATGAGCCCGATTTGCTACAAAACCAGCGACTTCATCATTGTAAATAACGGGTGATATGAATGTGATATCTGGAAGGTGGGTTCCTCCCTCGAAGGGGTCATTTAGAATCACGATATCCCCCTCGTTCCATTCGCCTGTGGGGTAGAGCTTTAGAGCTGCCTTGACAGATTCGGGCATCGCTCCTAAATGAACGGGGATATGCTCAGCTTGGCTCACCATTTCCCCTTGGATATCAAAGACAGCTGCAGAGCAATCTCGACGTTCTTTGATGTTAGGTGAATAAGCTGTACGTACTAAAGCTGCTCCCATTTCTTCAGCTACGGAAATGAAAGCGTTTCGTAGAACCTCGAAAGACACTGGATCTGTTTTTATGTTATCGCCTCCAGAACTAGATTTCCACCAAGTCTTACCACTGCTCGTGTATTTGGATGTACTATCGTGGTAGAATCGACCTGTTCGATTATTGCTGGACCATTTACCTTAGATCCAAGTCCAAGAGATGTTCGCTCAAAAATCGGTGTCTCAATAAATTTGCCTACTTCTTCATAATAGACTTTTCGCTGCATCTTTGGTTCAGGTAATTTGCTCTGTTTCTGGAATGCTTCTGCTGGTTTCAGGGATGGCATTGGACCAGAAGCCACAACACGGAGATTTACAATTGTGACTGGTGCTGATGTGGTTGCATATCCGTATTGCTGTTTATGCTGGCGATGAAAATCAGCTACTAGCGTATTTAACCATCTCTTTGAAATTCGACCACCTGATCCCTGGATGGTGATTTCATAAGCCTGTCCCCGGTATCTGAGATCAGCTAGCCGTGATATCATTATGGACTGTTTGGGAACACCTTGGGTATCTAGAAGCTTACGAAGTTGGTTCTCTAATTTTTTGTATGTGTCCTGTAATTGTTTGATATTAAGGGATTCAGTCGAGACAAGAACTGTTTGGCTTTGATCGCTGCGTAAATTGGTTGTTAGTAATCCTAATGCTGAATGGAGACCTGGGGCCAAAGGGACAATTACTCGAGGAATTCCTAGACTCTTTGCTAATGCCCAACCGTGCATTGGTCCAGCACCACCAAACGCTATAAGAGCAAAATCACGTGGATCATATCCTCGCTGAATAGAGACAATCCGAATTGCTCGTTCCATATTCGCATTGACTACGCGAATTATGCCAAAGGCACATTCCTCAGTAGAGAGCGATAATTGTCGACTTAGTTGTTTTATTGCACTCTTTGCGAGTTTAGAATGTAATGGGATATCGCCTCCAAGAAAATATTCTGGGTTTAATCGCCCTAAGAGGAGATTGGCGTCAGTAACTGTTGGATCCTGTCCCCCAGAACCATAAGCAGCAGGACCTGGATTTGCACCAGCACTATGGGGTCCCACTCGCAGAATATTTCCTTCATCAATCCAAGCAATACTTCCGCCACCTGCTCCAACCGTTTCAACATCCACCATGGGGACTCTGCAAGAGAGTCCATCGATGTGTCCCTCCGAAGTTTCACGGACTTGTCCATTAGTAATTAGTGATACATCCGTACTTGTTCCTCCCATATCAAAAGTAATGACATTTGGTAAGTTCATGATCTGACTAGTATACCTTCCACCCAGTGAACCACCAGCTAGTCCACTGAATAATAGTCGCACAGCTTGCTCTCGAGCTAACTGCGATTGCAGAACACCACCATGGCTTTGCATGATTAACATAGGTGTCTGTAATCCCATGCTAATTAGTGCGGAGTCTAAATGTTGAAGATATTTAGCTAGCACTGGGGCAACATATGCATTTAACACCGTGGTGGACATTCGCTCGTATTCACGGTACTCGGGTAATATCGAAGAGGAGATGGTCACAGGTAACTGTGGATGATGTTTTCGAAATTCGGTGAGAAGCTCTTTTTCGTGTTTTGAGTTTTGATACGCAAATAAGAGACAAATCGCAATAGCCTCAACATTTTGAGAGAGCCGTTGGGTTGCCTTTTTTGCCTGCTTTTCAGTTAAGGGAAGATGTACTGTTCCATCCGCAAGAATTCGCTCTTCTACACCAACAATATGTTTTCTCGGAATTAATGGTGCGACTGGCTTAACAAATAAATCATAAAGTGAGGTTCGTTGTTGTCGACCAATATGCAAAATGTCTTCAAATCCTTTCGTTGTTATGAGACCAATTTTTGCGCCTTTCCTTTGAAGCACGGTATTTGTAGCTACTGTTGTTCCATGTAAGAGGTAGTGAACCTTTTCAGGCTGGATGTGAGCAAGGTCAAGGACTTTGTGTAAGCCATTAATCACTCCTTGAGACGAATCGTGTGGTGTAGACCGAACTTTTACATGCCACCGTTTTCCAGTCGAATCCAATAGTAATACATCTGTAAAGGTGCCACCAATATCTATACCAATGCGTATAGGTTCCTTACTAGGGTTTGAGACAGACATTGAATCATTCACCATTCATGTTAATTACTATGAAAAAGGCTTCTGCCTAAATATCCACAAGAGTAGTTTTTTTCTGCCACTAGCTGTAATATTCCTCAACGGTGGAATGTTAGAATGGATGGAATACGATTACAAGCCATCAATTTACTACTTCGGATTCAAACGTTGAAACCGAGACGACCTCCATCTCCTCTGAAAATGATTAGTTATCGTGTCTTCATTATACCAATTATTTTAATGGCAGTCGGCGGTCTTATTTGGGGGTTAACTGCTTTACTTCAACCGACTAACCTATCTCTTATTCTCTTAGGTGAAGTGATATTCGCAATTGGCATGTTTGTGGCCATTATTCTTGGCTTCTGGATAATGACAATAATACGGATGCCTGCACGTTAGTAATAACGAAATTACTCTGTTTCGGAAGCGGATTCTTCATCAATTCCAATTCTAAGCTTATGCTCCGCGATTCTGCTTACATACCAATTTGGTCCGATAATGCGTCCGATAACTGTGCCAAGCATGATTCCTATCAATTCTAGCATAATTACCCGAATAATTACTAGGATACCGAATAAGACCAGAATTTCATAGAGCTGCCATGTGGCAAATACAATGATAGGAATCATAATCGCTAGGATGAAGATAAAGAAACCTAGGAAAATGCTTGCTAAACCGCCTATAATCGCATAGTGAAGGTCACTGCTATACAATCCAATAAGGATGCCAACAGCCAACATAAGTAGAAAGAACACAAGTCCATCTAACAATGCAATCAGAATGGTGAAATTGCCAAAAGTTATCATCACTCCTCCACAAAGTGCTATAATTATAAATCGAATAATTGTATTGATCTCTTCTTTTTTCCTAGCTGTTAAATTCATTCGCTAGTACACCTCCTCGACACCCGTTACTGACATAGCAAAATGGCCAAAGGCTACATAAAGCCAGCCACCAACATAAACTCGCATAGGAAAACGAATGAACCAGTTCCATTCACCACTTTGTTCAGCATTAATAATTCGCTGCGCAAAACCATCGGTCACGGTAAAGTTTTGCTGAATTAGCTCTTCCTGACCTGGTTGCAGAAATATATCCCGAAAAACATCACGATTAGCAATTACTTCTCCATTCAATTCAACATAAACATTATAAGCCCATATATGAAGCAGCCGAGAGCCATCATTTCTGACTGGTATCTCAACTGTTAGGAAGCGTGCGTCCTCAGATAGTATGCTTTTTGCTATGCGTGTGACTTCTGGCAAAAATCTATTTGCAGTATCATAAACTGCCAGATATTCAATTGACAATACAACACTCCCAATTCCACAAACTATTACACTAAGAAAAAAGATGGCAGTAACAACATTCTGATACGTTGGTTTCGAAATAGCTTGTTTGAATTGCTTCAAGACTTACACCACTTATGCGGCGACAGAGTGCCTTTGTTCTAAAAGTGTTACTCTAAATGCAAAAGAATGTGACTTATTTTCAAAGCATCATTAAACAATTGCACTATAAGCAAAGCTTATAAAATATTACACTTCAAAGGCAACGACGCTTGAAAACAAGTTGGAGGCTAAACTTGTGGGCCTACGCGAGTTCGTAGTGAGACGTATAATTAATAGTATTATTCTTGTCCTGGGTGCCATCGTCTTTAACTTCTTCGTCTTTCGATTGATGCCTGGAGACCCAGTTGCAATTCTCATTAGCGGGCAAATTCAGGGACGAGAAGAAATGGCTGCCGCGATTCGTGCCCTCTGGGGGTTAGACCAACCACTGCACGTGCAATTTGTTCAATATCTTGTGAACATGTTGACCTTTAATTTTGGCATATCCTTCACTGAGGGTTATCGCCCTGTGATCGATTCAATTGCTGCTCGACTTCCTAACACCCTTCTATTAATGGGGACAGCGGCTATCATCACCATTATTATGGGGATAATCACAGGCATTGCAGCAGCGTCAAAACGAGGTGGTACTTTTGATATGGGGATGGTGGTTACTGCCCTCACCTTCTATTCAATTCCCACCTTCTGGTTAGGCATGATGTTTATCCTCATCTTCGGATTTTACATACCCCTCTTTCCAATGAGTGGTACTGTTGCTAGACCAATTCCTGAGGATCCCCTGGCTTATGCCTTTTCAGTTGGGCATCACTTGTTTTTACCCGCAATAACGCTTGCCCTTGTTTCTTATGGCGGGTATATGTTGGTCATGCGGAACACACTGATTGATGTCTTAACCGAAGATTATATCGTCACGGCAAGAGCGAAAGGAGTTGACGAACGTACGGTGTTATATAAACATGCGTTACGAAATGCCATTCTTCCCTTAGTAACAATGATTGCATTAACCTTTGGTTTCTTGATTACAGGCGCAACACTAACCGAAACCGTGTTTAATTGGTACGGTCTAGGGCGTTTGATCTTCGATTCCGTTATAGCGCATAATTACCCCGTGTTGCAGGCAATCTTCTACATCATGGCGCTCACAGTGATTATCGCGAATTTCATTGCTGATATTCTCTACGGCTTCCTCGACCCACGGGTCCGCTACGATTGATTCTAATGGTGAAAAAAATGGTAAGATGGGATGAATATTATTACCGTATCCGCGGATTTTGGAGAGAATACCGGAAAAGCAAGATGGGAATTGCTGGATTATCTATTATCCTCTTTTTCGTGGGTATGGCTATTACAGCACCATTGTTTGCTCCTTGGCCCGCTCCGGTTATCGTTGGACAAGCTCCCCGGCTAGCCGCACCTATGTGGCTCCTGCCCCTGGACCCTGGGGGTTTCACAACTGTTTACCCCATTGAAAACCCGGCATTCGATACGAATGCTGATGGCTGGGTCTATAACGAGTCACTCGCTGGTGAAGGATTTTATGTTGTGAATAATTCACACTTTGATGTAAACGATGCCGAATGGTCTTATTATTCACTAGGACCCGGTGCTTCTATGTTTCATAATCCCACAGAGGGATACCCAGAGGGCAGTGGACCCGGAACATTCGAGATACAATACAACGACTCTAGTATCGGTTCGCCGGCACCAGGTCTCACAGATGCAATCTTGGATTATGATTATAATTTCAATGCTGACAAATATCCTCCAGGAATTATGACAACGTATCCGTCACGAGTCACAGTAATCTATGCAATTCAATTCATCATTGATAATACCGTTGCAACACTCGGTGATGCTGAAGCAGAATTCATTATTGAGATGTCAAATTCCAGTGGGGTCTTTGTGGAAATCTTTTCCCGCTTTTATCGGTCAACTGGTGCATTAGCATGGTCCACTCGTTCAAGAGATATGGCACCTGCTGATGTTGCTGCAACCTTTTCTGTAACTGATTTGATGACTTTGCGATTTCGCCTCCGGTTCAATAATTTCATTCCACAAGACACTCCGCAGATGATTTGTCGCCTTGATGACCTGCAAGTACGTATTGAAGCAAGTTATGCTGATCCAATGAATAATCCCTTAATAACTGGACAACACAGCCCCACGGTGGGGAGTAATGCCTCAGGCCCTGGAAGTTACAGTTTCACCTATAATGACAATAATAATCTCAGCTCCTATATCTCGCCCACTGCAATGATTCAATTCCCACTCGAGTGGAATACCTTAAATATACCTCAAGAAGTCTATTTCCGTTATCACTGGAAGCTTGAATCAAGTGCTCCTTTGGGTGATGCCTCTGTTCTCATCTTCCAAGAATGTTACGTGGAAGCTACAGGATTTACACAAGAAATCTACAGATCTGATCCAATCACCCAAGACCGAGATTGGGCTCGATCCCCTGAGAAAGTCTGGGATCCGTTCATGATAGACAATACTTTTGCTGATCGCGGAACACTCTGGATTCGGTTCCGAATCCTAATCCTCGACCCAACACCACAAAATACACCCACCTTTAACATTTATGTCGACGATTGTATCCTTGATATCAAAGGTAACTATTTTGGTTCTCTTGGAGCTGGCCAATTTGGTGAAGATCTCTGGGCCCAACTTCTCTGGGGATCACGAATCGCCCTCGCTGTCGGCTTAACAGCAGCCTTCATCGCAACCGCTGTCGGACTCGTCGTTGGTCTAATCTCAGGATACTTTGGTGGTCTCGTAGATGAAATCTTAATGCGTGTGACAGACTTCTTCCTTATCATTCCAGGTCTGCCCTTGATGATTATTCTAGCAGCTATCCTCGGACCGGGCTGGCAAAATATCGTCTTGGTCATAGCACTAGTCGGGTGGACAGGAACAGCTCGATTAGTAAGGTCTCAGGTCCTAGCTGAACGGCAAAAAGCCTACGTGGAAGCAGCTCGAGCCATTGGTGCCAGTGATATCTATATCATAGGGCGTCACATCTTACCTAACGTTACACCACTACTCTTCGCCCAGATTACCCTGGGTGTAGCGGGTTCTATTCTTTCTGAAGCGGGACTTAGTTTTCTCTCTCTTACTCATCCATTAGATGTAAGTTGGGGACGAATGCTATTAGCTGCTTCACAAGCTGGAGCCTACAATGCAGGTGCCTGGTGGTATCTCTTTTTCCCTGGCCTGTGCATTGTCCTTCTAGCAATGTCCTTTACCTTAGTCGGCTATGCAGTCGATGAGATTCTCAATCCACGACTTCGAATTCGCAAGGAGTAGACCAAAGGAGGAAACATGAATGGCAGTACTTGAAGTAAAAAATCTAAAGGCATATTTCTTCGTTGAAGCAGGTGCTGTGAAAGCTGTCGATGATGTCAGCTTTGATCTACAACGTGGTGAGACATTGGGAATTGCTGGAGAATCAGGTTGTGGTAAATCAACCACAGCCTATGCTTTGTTGAACTTGCTTCCCTATCCTGGACGAATTGTTGAAGGACAAGTCCTTCTGGACGGGGAAGATCTCACACAAAAAACACAGGATGAAATGCGACAAATTCGTTGGGAGGAAATCTCCATGGTCTTTCAGGGAGCCATGAACGCTCTTAACCCTGTTCTCCGCATTAGCGACCAAATTGTCGAGGCTATTATACTCCATGAAGATATCACTACGGATGACGCCTACAAAAAAATGGAAGATATCCTCGAAGTCGTTGGCGTCGATCCTACCCGTGCACACAACTATCCCCATGAATTTAGCGGGGGTATGA
>JABXGY010000111.1 GCA_016550395.1 archaeon
AACATGAATCCACTCAGAATACCCTAGTTCGTAACCTGCTTTTTCGAGAAAGATTTGGATTATTGGAGTGTCGCCTACATGGAAGCTAACTCCACGAATAGGTGTCATATCAATTGTGATATTATAGTACCCAGGTGGTCCACCTTGATCATGCAGATTTTCCCAAGCTAGAACTTTTGTAAGACCTAACCATGCTAGTATTGGGGTTAGCGTTACGTCGTATATAGGGGTATTATTTCGTCCATAAACCCGGACTGTAAATTCTAGACCTGTTTGATTTATGTAAGGGTCAGGAGAGGTTCGCCACTGGTGGGCAATTGGATCCCATTCAACGCCTCGTCCCTTTAGAAAACTGATTTGTAATATCAGCGCTTGGATCACAGTAAAGTTGGTTGAGTAAGAATGACCTGGATAGGGTGATTCGACAATGGTTAATGTAATATGGTGCAAGACCTCGGTTAGCGATTCATTGGTATGAGCCCATATGACATAGTATCCGGCCCAAGTTTCGTTTTCATATGCTTCCATTAGGTTTACATAGCTCCAAGGGTTCCATGGAGCCATACTTGTGTCATTTTGTAATGAGAGGGTAGCGTTACTTAATCCATGCCACGCATGATCACTATAATAGACTACGATTTGGAAATCAGATCCTTTAATGATTTCAGATCCTGGTTTGGAAGTGCCCTCGAGAATGTAGAATCGTGACATTGGGTGTATTGTAAGAGTTGTTGAATTCATGCCTGCGGCTGTTCCATTTGTCCACATGACGTTGAGTGTATAAACGCTTGGAGCCTCGCAGATAACAACTGTCCAATAGATTCCCCATATCAAGTCAACATAACCGGGGTCAGGGATATATGAGTCAGTATGGTTAAGGACGTCGTTGGGATCGTATACATCGAGGTAGCCAAATCCTGTTGAGATTGGGGCGCCTCCAGGTTCTTCTAGGTATCCTCTCACGGTTATGAATTCAGTAGCATTTACTTCGGTGACTGGTGTCCATGTTTCATCAAATACCGTGATACCCGTTACATGGTTTGGTGATTGGCAAAGAATTGTGTATTCTGCATCATCCACGTTGAGTATTTCAATATAGTCAACTGTAGATCCTGCGAAACGCGACCAGAAGGGATGAGTGATACCATTTCGAAGAACATCGATGATTGTCCAGCCCTTTTCGATTGAGACATAAATTACTCGATTATATGCCTTATCAGGAAAATCGACAAAAGCAGAGAACCACCAGTCGACGAAGGTTTCATTTGCATAAGTCGTAAATGTTGGAGGGGTCCAAATGCGATTATAAAACCATCCTTTCCACATTACGTCAAAATCGAGTGAAAGTTCAGTTGATGTAATATCGAAATATCGATCAGTACCAGATGCATCAACCGCAGGAAAAACCCCAAAGTCAGCTATCCCCAAACCAGGGTAGAAGGGGATGTTTTGTACAATTGTTGAATTGACCTGCATACTTATTTCGCTGGGATAATGGAATCTGAATATCTCTACATCAAGATAAAAGTCCCAGTCGTAGAACAATAATGGAGGACCACCCGATCCAATCCATACATCGGCTTCATCCTCCATATCTGGATCAACCGGATCTGCGTCCTCACAGAGATTCAAATCTACCTTCGCAGAGGGATTTGCACTAAGGGCCAAATAGTACATATTACCGTAAGTTATTGATGGGTCAAGAATAATGGCTTCATACATAAGAAAATCAAAATACACCCACTCTTCAACACCAGCCTCCGTTGGTCCAAAATCAAAGGTCATGGTTTGGGAAAGTTTCTTGTCCATATCAGGAGAAGTGTTGAAACCAGAAGTTGCATTATATTTGGCTCCAAATACTGTAAGATCAATAGGTCCACTAGACTTATCCCAAAAGTTTAGCCAAAAGCCTTGAATAATAATGGGCGTAAGCCATGTGGCATTAAAGGAGATAAAAACTAGATCACCGATTCCAACTGAAAAGAAATAAAGCGAAGATTCTGGAGGGAAATCTTCACCTACGATTGTATCTGGATGGTTTGGTACACCGATACGAGTGAAGTTCATAATCTCGCTATAAAGGAAGCCGCCATCGATGTGAACCCGGACATCATCATCTTGATTAGCGCCTAGAAATGTTTCATTTAACATCCACTGCGGTTGAACCAGCTGGTCATAGCCAGTTCCTTGACTACTTTGAGGTGGACTTGGTGTGATAAACTCAGAAGTTGGGACGGAGCTGAGTAGATGTTCATAGGGATTTGGAGTTTTATCTTCGGTGGTCACTGGTTGGCTCGATGTCCAATTAGATTCAACCGTTGAACGTTCGTGAGAAGCATATAATGGTTGAGATCCGGAGAGTGGGAGAATGGGGAAAATGAATACAAGTAGAATCAAAAATCCAAAGAAGCGTCTAAGCCTCATAATAGCCACCTTAAATTAGCGCATTTTTCAATTGCAGCCGCAATGGTGTTATCCACCAGACTTCTTGAAGGAGATGCTCCTTTCGTGAGTCTACCTAGAGCCGCGAAATACGCGTTCTTAAGTATTTGTCTAGATAGTGGATGGAGAAAAAATGCTTGAATTCTAAACAAAGCCTGTAAGCGTATTCTATAAGGGAGAGTGAGGCGAAGGTAGAATATAGCTTCGCAGCAGGATTGGATGATTATGGATGATCTTAAAGATGTCATTAGGAGTCGACGGTCTATTCGAAAATTTCGTGAAGACAGCGTCTCTAATGAACAAATTTTTCGAATTTTGGATGCAGGTGTGTGGGCTCCTTCAGCTCATAATGCTCAGCCATGGCGATTCTGTGTAATATCTTCTCCAACAATGAAAGAACGGTTGGCAAAAACTATGGGTACAAAATATCGTCAGGATTTAAGAAGTGACGGGGAAGATGCAGATA
>JABXGY010000112.1 GCA_016550395.1 archaeon
CAAACGGAGGAACATGCATATTAAAAACTGATAACTCAGGGTTCTTTAACTTAGAAGCCATCGCTTCAATGCGTTCCTCTAATTCTTCTTCAGGAACATCTCTGGGGCATTCCCAAGGCGTCACATTACCATGCCCCATGGAGATCATTTCATGTTCGTCGTCAAGCATCACAACTTTTCCGTCAGGATTAACTACATAATCCGAAGAATTCAAAGAGACATCAATATCAAGTCGATCATCATTTCCAGGACATACAAACATCTTAATCTCTGAATCACCAAGTCTTTCCTCTGCTAGCTTTATCCACCGAAGAAGTTCATCTTGCATAACTTTACTAAAGAGTTTATCAACCGCAGCTTTGTTCTTATGTAATTTTTCGATTTCATCAGCCGATGCCACATATGGATAATAGCCACTGTTTCTGATGATTTGAAGAAGTTTTTCATACTCTTCCTGAGAAGTTATTTCGTGGGTCTTATTCATGAACGTTGTTGAATATTGATCTCCATCTTGCTTAATTGGAATGATGGCCTTGCCAGTAATATCTCCTCCCATAATCACCACATTAGCTTTGTAAAAAGGTCCTGCGTTTACAAATTTCCGCCAACAACGTTCTGAGCCATGAATGTCTGTCGTGAAGAAAATACGTGTTTTCATTTACCTAAACCACCATTAAGGTACTTAGTCTGGTAGTTGGAATTGTAAGGAATTGGACAATATTGCACCGTTAGCAGATTCTGCTGATTAAAAGATTTCGAATCGGTAAACATTCGAGAAAGGCTACTTGGTTATTCAATAACTCCTGTATTTCGGGCGAGTCGGATAGCAGCCTCTTTTGTAAGTCCAGTTTCTCCTAAAATGGTATATCGCTTAGGATTGATTTTATGAGCTATTTCAAGAGCTTCTATAATGTATTCTGAATCAATACTGAGTTGTTTTGCCGTGGTTGGAGCCCCAACTGCAGATAATGCGTCACGAATTTCGTGCCAGTTAATTCCGTGAAGATAGGCCATCATAATTGTACCCAGACCAGATTGTTCTCCATGCAGAGCAGGTTTGGGTGCAATTTGATCCAGAGCATGACTGAATTTATGTTCAGCACCACTTGAGGGTCTACTTGAACCTGCAATTCCCATTGCAATACCACTGGCAATCAGGGCTTCCAGAACAAGCCGTGCGCTTTGCACATCATTCGGTTTTATCATTTGTGAGTTATTGATGATAATTGTAGCTGACATAAGAGAAAGAGATGCCGCATAGTCTCCATAATATTCATATCCCAAAGTATTGGCAAGTCTCCAATCACGTACAGCAGTGATGTTTGCAATCAAATCGCCACACCCCGCTGCAGTGAAACGAAAAGGCGCCTTAGCGACAACCTTTGTATCAGCGACGATAGCAATTGGCGAATGCCCCTGGATGGATACCGATTTCCCCTTTTGTTTAATGGATGCCCGAGGACTAGAGAGTCCATCATGTGATGCAATGGTAGGCACACTAATGAAAGGTCGAGATTCACG
>JABXGY010000113.1 GCA_016550395.1 archaeon
ACGGGGATAAGTGTTGCGTGGGTGGCCGCTCTCAAAGGCTACAAATGTGTCATTGTCATGCCTGAGTTTGTTTCTATTGAAAGGAGGCAGATCTTGAAGGCCTTAGGAGCTGAATTGGTTTTCGTCTCAACAGAGGCAGAGTTAGTTGAGAAGGCAAAGGAAATAGCGAAAGACCCACGATATTTCATGACGGATCAATTCGCTAATGAAGAGAATTGGAAAGCACATTACCAAACCACGGGTGAGGAGATCTGGAAGCAGACTAATGGAAAGATAACGCATTTTGTCGCTGGGATAGGAACTTCGGGAACCCTTATGGGTGTAGCGAGGAAACTAAAAGAGCATAATCGAAACGTCCAGATAATAGGTGTGCAGCCTTCCCGCCCGGGCAATAAGCAACAGGGATTGCTCAACCTGCAGGAGTTTCGCCCAGAAATTTTCAACCCTAATGAGCTGGATGAGATGATTATGGTGGAAGATGAGGATGCATTCAAAACTGCCCGAGATCTTTTCTTGAAGGAAGGGCTTTTCGTTGGAATCTCATCAGGTTCTGCGATGTGCGGAGCGGTTCGTAAAGCTAAGGAAATAAAAAAGGGGCTAATCGTGACTCTATTTGGAGATCACGGCTTTAAATATCTAAGCACAAACCTTTTTTTGTAACAAATTTTATAGCGAAAGAAATAATCAGAATAGTGAAAACTGAATGAAGGTTATGGTTACGATAGCTAGAACCGTCTTCCAGTTTTACTTATATCTAGATATTGCGTAATGTTACTTGTGACCCGCATGTTAGATGAATATAGTAAGGCGTTCGTGGGTTAAATCCCACCTCGCCCGTTAAGATATTATAACTTTTTGCGCTTCTTGAAGTACACCAGCAGACCGATACTGACAATTGCAACCAGTACTGCTACTGCTGTTCCATAAACTATCTCTTGTGGAATAGTAAATGGAGTAGGAACAGGCCCATATTTTGGACCTATGTGGAAGATTATTGTTCCATTGTTGGCAAATAACGTATATTCCTCTCCATAAGGATAATTGAGCCGCCAAATGTAACATGGATCTGTCGCGTTCCAGATCCAATTGTCTTGGTCAATGGTATGCCCAATCTCCCCCATTACTTTCCCATCTGGATATTCTGCTTCATAGAATGTTCCATTGGATGCAAGCCACATCAAATAGCCAGACACTCCCGATTCATCTATCAAACGGGCACTCTGGGGCGTTCCAGTTATCAAGAACATAATAAGCGTTTCATGTTTGTTGCTCGTGTTTGCAGCTTCTATCGCTTCTTCAAAACTCATGATTTGTGGTTGGTTTTCCTGAGCATTTACTTCTGCTAAATTAACCATTTCCATTCCTGTTGCTACTGAGATTAAAAGCAAGATGCATGTTAATGCCAATGCTGTTCTTTTCATCACAGCACCACAAAATGATATGTAAAACTTCCCATTATCTATTGTGGAAAAAGAGGGAGTTTTGAGGGAGATATCTCCACATGCATGGGATGCAACTCCCACCTTGTGAGGATTAGCATTAGGTTCGCCCTGTAATTGAGTGCATTCCGGATTATTCTAAACAAAGATTACGATTGCAAATATTCAGAAAAAATACGGCGTTGAGTAGCCCTCAAAACCTCAGAAAGGGTTGAGACTGATATGCCAAGCTTTCTTGCAAGTTCAACGGTGCCCATCTTCCTGGGAAAATCAAAGAAACCTGAGGCTAAAGCAACCCGAACAAGCTCTTCCTGCCTCTCAGTCAAGATCCCCCTTCCCCCAAAAGGAGTAACCTTCTCAATCCTGACGTCACAGCCACACTTCTCTAAATCACCAACGATCTTTCCCACAGTCGGATTATTATCTGTTATAAGCAACCATTTCATACGCCCTTTGTGGATACTCACAGGAAAAACCATGAACGCTTTAGCCTTCATCAAAACCTCACATGCCCTGCATTTCACCACATCCACGATGAATGTGGCAGATCCCGGCTGACGAGTCTTGACCGTGACGCCGCCAACAGAAGGATGATCCCTGATTTCTTCGATCGCAAGATCCAATATCTCGTCGTCGCCTTTCATCGTTACACTGCCCCAACCAGCCTTGGTTGAGTATCCACCAATTTGGCAAGACACATCAACGTCAAACTTTTCAGTAACTGGGGTCACCCACAGCTCTGGAATTCGGATATTCAGTAGGGCTTCTATCAACTTGTTTCTTCCTTGCTACATAA
>JABXGY010000114.1 GCA_016550395.1 archaeon
AATTCCTCAAGGATTTCCCAGGCAAACGCGACCGCAAGCGTATATAGAATCGCTGGGAGAATCACGAGAAGAAGGGGAGGGATAATTGGAAACGCTTTCTTCCAGGATCTACCGATACTGAAGTTTAGAAGTAATGCGCATATGGCAGCCCCGTAAAGAAAGTGTGGAATCATATCAAGATAAGAGCCAGGACTATAGCCGCCAGTAAGTTGAATCCAGACATGAGCAATAGTAGCGAGAATAAAGAAAATCAGTGTGGTGACAAGCCAAACCTTGTCTGTTCGGAACCAAGAACTTTTAGACATGACTTCATCTCTCCACTATAGTCCACAGTCATAAGCACAAAAATTTGTGTATTTAGGGTCAAATCATCGGGAAGGGATAGGGATTTCTCCATCGAAGAAAAAACTGTTCTTTCGTACATATTGAAGATAATTGTTAATTTCTTGTTGAATCGTCTTCTTAGACCATCCAAGTATGCGCCCCATTCGATCTGCAGCTATTACTGCTATATGTCCTTGGTATTCAGGTCGTACTAACCAGCAAACCTCCATTCGTCGACAGAGAACATCAACCAGATGGAGCGGAGCCTCATGACGAATGATGTATTCTAGCTCGGCGATTATCCATGGAGCCACTTCAACCGGATAGGCTGGGTCCTCGAGTAATCTCGCTTCTAACTTAGGATTTCGCTGTAATTCACGGAGAATGGTCAATCCTCCCCGTCCGTATTGCTGATAAAGATGGTGAAGAATATGCGGGTGAAGTGCCGAATTGACAACTTCTGGCAACGATTGCCAATCCTTTTTCGAAAGGGTAATGGCATATGCAATTTTTGTTAGGTTCTTTTTTCCTGAAAATTTTGGTAACCTGTGATGTTGACTTCTTTTCTTGATATGGTTAATGAATAAATCTTCAGCCATTTTTCGGAAAGTGGTTAATTTTCCCCCAAGCAGACTGTACAAACCGTCGTCTCGTTCTAACACTGTGTGTTTTCGGGAAACATCACTTTCTGTTTTCCGAATTTCTGCTACTAATGGTCGAAGTCCTGCATAGGTTCCTTGAATAACTTCATCACCAATGTTTGCGTCAGGAAAAAGAATTCTAATGGTATTCCGTAGGTAGTCGGCATCCTCACGTGTGCAAATACACTCAGTTGGGTCGCCTGAATAATCCGTATCCGTTGTTCCCACAAGCACCCATTCATTTCGTCGGATGGCAAAGAAAAATCGTCTGTCATCAATGGAATTCAAAGCAAATGTATCGTTAATCGGGAAATCTTTTCGATGAAACACTAAATGTACACCTTTCGTTGGACGAAGTATCTTCTCAGTACTTTCGCCATTTAACGCAAGGAGCTCATCTGCCCATACTCCGGTAGTATTGACGATAACCTTCCCTCGAATTTGAATTTCTTTAGTGGTGGAATTATGAAGATCAATAGCCTTAACGCCATTAATCTGACCTTTGGAATCGTGTGTAAAGCCACTCACACGGACATAACTCATTGGGAGTGCGATGCCCTTCCAAACTGCTTCTTTGAGTGTTTCAATTACCATTCGTGCATCATCAATATTCGAATCAAACCACATTACGGCGGCTTTTGTTCGGGAATTATCGAATAGGGGTTCGAGTTCTTTAATTGCATCAACGTTTTTCATTCCCTTTCCGCGTTTGAAGCTTTTGAACCCAGATAAAAGGTCATAGAGAAACAATCCGAGTCGCATAGTTCGATAACTCCAGCTTTTAGGCAAATCAAGGTCTCCAAGTGTTCCTCCATCTAAAATTGGATAAAGAAATCTTGTTGGTCGTGTAAGATGTGGCAATCCCCGGTCCCGCAACCAATTTCTTTCAGTAGTGGCTTCTCGAACTAATCCAAATTCTTTTTGTGCCAAATACCGAAATCCGCCATGCAACAATTTCGTGGAACGGCTTGACGTTCCAAAAGCGAAATCATATTGATCAAGAATCGCGACACTTAATCCCCGATAGACTGCTTCTAAAGCGACCCCAGCTCCATTAATTCCAGCCCCAATAACTATAAAATCCCAATTTGTATCCTGTAATTCTTGAAGTTTCTGCTGGCGATCGATTTGGCTGAATGAGAGCGTTTCAATACACTCCTGAGGCATGATTTTGCACCTACTCTGAATGAGTGATTTAATCTTCTTGAGCTTTACTCAGGCATTAAATCTGCTTAACAAGGAAAAACTGCAAACGTCTGTTGAACAAAATACTTTAGTAACGTGGTGCACGGAGGAACCTTGTGACCGCTAAACTGGTTGGGAATTGCGAAGAGGTTTACGGGTATTGACGGTTCATAGCTTCTATGTCGTTGGGTTAAGAGAAGGCTTCCCACTTTATAGCCGAAAATGGACCCATTCCGACGTAGATAGTGCACTTCTCTCGGGGTTCCTTGCTAGTATGGAACATATGGCTCAACAAGTCGCTGCGCAACACGTCAATGTTGTGAACATGAAAGACCGTCGTTTTTTCTTTCAGATTGATGAAGCCAATGGATTGCTCCTTGTCTTCATCACGGATGTCAGTGAAAGTCCTGCCCGGTTCCGCAAATACCTCTCCCTTCTCAACAAACAATTTGTCAAAATGTTCAAAAAACAACTCGACGAACTCCACGAAGACGGCACTACAGACACCAAACTCTTCAACAGCTTCGACGAATTCATCGACGACCTCGTCCTTACCTGGTGGATGGGCGAAACCACCGTTTCAGCCGCAAAGATTATGGACGTCTTCGAGGTCTTCACCATCTTCTACAACACCATCCTACAAAACTTTCTAACCGAAATCTCACGCCGAACCTACAACGACGACATTCAAAAAATCTTCAAAACGAATATGAAAAAAATCCCCGCCATTGTCGGAATTCATGTCGACCGCAGTGGTGTAATCAACTACAAATCAATCGATCCACAACAAATTAAATATCCCCGTCTACGCCAAATTCTCTTCAAAATCTTCACCCAACTTGTCCAACTAACTCGTAAAACCATGCCCAAACAAACCTACCAATCACTGGTATTCGAACACATCAGTCCCCTCATCCGCGTTGAACAAGACCGCATGAAAACCTACTCCCTAACAGAAAAAATTGTGATGGAACTCCTATGAACAACACCACAGAAAGTACAACCCAACCAATCGAAACAAGACGCCCATATACTCATATCGCAAAAGCAGTAGTCATCGGCGATGCCGCAGTCGGCAAAACCAGCCTTCTAGTCCGCTATGTAAAAGGCATCTTCAATCCGACTTACATTTTGACGATCGGCGTTGCATTTCACGTTAAAGATATTTTGTTAGGCGAGCAAGTCCTGAGACTCCAATTATGGGATACTGGCGGTCAGGAGCGGTTTGGTCCAATTCGACAGTTGTATTATCGGGGGACGAAGGGTGTCCTATTAGTATATGACCGTTCGAATCGTGAGAGCTTTGTTCGAGCGGCATATTGGTTGAAGGAAGTACAACGTGGTTGTGGAGAGGTTCCAGTTGTCTTGGTGGCAAATAAGGCAGATTTGAAAGCGTTGGTAAAACCAAAGGAGGGAGAGGAGTTTGCTAATGGACATGGTTTGGGTTTTGTGGAGACGAGTGCTAAGACCGATATGAATACTGATCTCGCGTTTTCAATTCTGGCTTCTCGTATTATTGAAAGTATGGGCTAGGGCTTTGTTAACTAGCCTCTTTTTTGAATACGGAGATGGCGGCTGCGAGCGCTCCAAGTTTGGCTGAAATGGGTGTTGGTCCTGAGCCAATGATAATGATATCTCCTTCGTGTAAATCAAAGGCTTTAATGAGCTGGTATACATCCTGTTTTTTTACTTCATAGGCTGTGGGCATAATGAGCTGATTGGGGTCAGAGGTTTGAATCAATGTTGTGGCTCCAGTCGCGCCTGCTTGAATGGCGGCATCACGTTGTTCGACTCCATTTGTAATATGGTGTGCCATGTGGTGTAAATGACACCCCAAATTGAACGCATCAACAGTGTAGCTACTCTGGGGAAGTTCCATGAGTTTGATGAGAATTTGGTTGAGCTTATCACAGTGACGTTTTCCTTCTGGGGAAAGCTGATGGCCTTGTCGATGAACTGGCTCGATGAGTTCCCGTTCTCGAAGAAACCGGATGAGGGATCGAATACTTCCACCTCCAAGTTCGAGGTCAGAACCTAGTTGGTATCGACCAATAGGAGAAGGGCTTTGGCAGAAGGTATAGAATGCTGCAAGGAGATGCCAAGGATGAAATTGTGTAGGAGGGCCTTGACGAACATCCGTATTCAGAAGTTTGGTGATTTCCATGGAGGCTGTCATCCATCCTGTGGTTCATGCGGGTGTATCTTCTTTTTTAGTTTTTATTGTATGTTGGGGAAACGCGTGTTGATTAAGTTGAAGTTGGTGGACGGCTTGGGTTACTGGTTGAGTGAGTAAACAAAAAAGGACTGCGTTGCTGGGAATATGAACCATCATAAAAGGCAGTCCTGTGATGAGCACTACGATGAATGGTATGCCAAAAGTGAAGCAATATGCAAAATTTGTAACTAAATCAAAGAAGAGGGTGAGAAGTATACCGAACAGGATTGGTAGTAGAAACCAATTGCTGTCGGAATAGTCTAGCCCTTGCATGGCTTTTCCAAGGATACCACCGACAATTCCAATAAAGATGGTGCACCCTATTACCGCTAATCCGATTGGGGGAATGAAGGCTCCCCAGGGATTCCAAAGTTGATAGATTAACATGGCGATAAAGGCGACGAGGGCACCAATGATGGGTCCAAAGAGGAAGCCGCTAAGAAATACCATAACAGAAGAAAGTTCGATGTTAGGAACGGCAGAAAGAGCATAGTTGCCACCGATAGCTAGAGCTGCGAGTACAGCAATTAGTGCTACTCGAATTGCTGCGGTTCTTTTTTTAGTCCTTCTAGATCGAAGACGTGTTACTATGATACAAAACATGCTAATCATGAGAACGACTGCAAAAATTACTACAAAGACAAATGTGGTCAGGCTCGTTGGAGTTTGTGTGAGAGTGATGAATTCAATGCCTAAGTGATAGTCATTAAGGAAGAAGAACTCCGTGTAGGCGGAAAGTAGAATTCCTGATCCTAGATCATAGACTAATGTAGTATTTTGGTTACCCCAGGGACCTTGATGATAGACATAAGATTTCGTCGTTGGAGTTGTAGTAATATCTAAGCTTCCATTCATGAAGAAAGTCGCAGCTGCATCGGTTGCGTCTTGGTCAACGGTATTCCAGTCAAGATGTGATATCAGTCCGGGGAACCAGGGCCATATGCTAAAAACGAGTTCTGCAGCGATTTGTGAATCGTTGACAGGAAGGGTAAGGTTGCCAATGGTGCATAATCCATATAATTCATCGTTCGCGATTTCCTGAATTTCAAAGGTTAACGCTTGACCTGCTTGGGCCCGCCAGAATTTCCCTGAACCAAAACCGAATTCGACGACTTCGTCTGTAACATTTGTTATCCGCCAATGAAGCTTTGGTGTACTGAAGGCATTGGGGTATAGTCCTGGCGCATATGAGCAGTTTTGGGCCGTGATTGGTTGAGCCCACAGTAAGACGCTTGTTAGGATAAAGATTATACTAAATCCAATGATTGTTTTGGTTTTCATAGACTCGGTCACCGCAGTTTAAGATAAACGATTGAAGCAGCTATGACCACGATTAAACCAACAGCGCTGATTATTCCAACACCCAATATGAGTTCAGGACCAGGGATTGGGGGTGTCGTTGGGGTCATCTCTGGCGCACAATATTTCCATAAAACCTGATCGCCATTAGAAAGTACATAATTATCTGCAGCCACTGGGGCGAGTTCATCATTTACCCAATACTGCCAATAGTATCCGTTGTTATCCGCGTTATTTTCGACGCCATTAATGGAGGTAATGAATTTTCCATACAAGTATTGGATGAAAGTTACTGAGGTAGTCTGATTTAGAATTTCAAAAACAGAGTCTCCTGATAAGGCCGTAAACACATTTTGCGTTGTATTGCCATAATCGATGGTCATCTTCACATCTGAGGCATGGTTTTCAGGGATTTTGATGGTAGCAGAAGTGGTGAAGTGCACACTGGGGGCGGCTATAAAACAAAATAGTGAGAAAGCAAGTATTCCAAGATAGATCTGCTTTTTCAAATCCGGCTGCCTCGTAGGATAAAATATCCTACTACTATTAAAGCGCTTCCCTTAACCAAGGTCATGTATCTGAAATTAATTGGTCTCGTAGAATCTAAGTTTGATGTTGTAGTGTTTTTTGAATGAATTCTGCAAGTTCCATGATTTTGACCAGTTGCTCTTTACCAGTCTCCATATCGCGAACATTAATCGAATTCTTAGCAAGTTCACGGGGTCCAACGATGGCTGCGAATGGAATCTGACGTTTACTAGCATCATCGAGATGTTTGGTTAGTGACCACGAAAAGCCATTGAAAATTGTTCGTATCCCCTCTGCTCGGAGTTGGGAGGCGATTTCGCGGCAAACGCTGAGTTGTTTTTTTGAAACTGGCGCTAAATAGAGGTCGGCAGGTGGATCTGGTGATGGAAGCAACTTCATTTCCTCAGCGAGCTCTAAAATAACGGTTTCACCGAAACCAAATCCAGTTCCAGGCAGGCGCTCTCCTTCAAAAATACCGACGAGGTCGTCGTAGCGTCCTCCCCCTGCAATTGCTCGGGGTAATCCGCTCATCCGGTCCCAGGCTTCAAAGACGATGCCCGTATAGTAGTCGAGGCCACGAGCTATTCCTGCATCAAATTCACAAACATTAGTTATGCCTAAATCATCCAATTGATCGGCTAACTGGCTTAGTGGTTTTAGTGCTTTTTTAGTTGCTTCATCTAGCGTTAGCTCTTCCATGGTTTGAAGAAATTCTTTTGGTGGTCCTCGTATTGCAGAGAAATCTGTGAGCTGTTCTGCTGCCTGCTGGGTTACGCCGGTTTTTCTAAGAGTTTTGATGAGCGCCTCACGTTGCAGTTGTGGGAGGTTTGTTTTCAATTCATCAATTTGTTTCGAACGGGGAAGTTTTGGTTCTTCTTTTTGTTTCCCAATATAGAAATGTCGAAGTTTGAGTGCGATTTCTTCCGCTTTCTTCGCAGATGTACCTGTATTTTTGAGTTGATCAACAATGGATTCTTGTAAGAGTTTTTCACGGCGGTCTAATACACGGATAATTTCAATGTAGTTTGTTAATTCCAGTGATTCGATGAAGCTTTGCATCAGGCGGCGGTCATTGATTCGGATTACAAAATCTTTGGGTGTGAAATTTAGTCTTTGAATAATGGCTGCAAGTACGTTAATGACCTCTGCATCTGCCGCCACATCTTCGGTACCTAGTATGTCGACATTCAATTGCCAAAATTCCTTGACACGTCCGCGCTGTTGGGTTTCATCTCGAAATACGCGTGAAATGGAAAACCACCGAATTGGGCGTGGATAATATTGCTGCTGAACTGATAGCATCCGTGCAAGGGATGGAGTTGTTTCAGGACGTAATACGAGTTTTCGGTTTTTTCGATCTGTAACCTTGAAGGTCTCTTCAACGAGTGATGGTCCTGATTTGAGCTGATATAGTTTCAGTGGTTCAACGGTTGGGCACTCATACTCTATATAACCAAACAGTTTCGGAATTTCGCGAAATGCTTGGAGTATTCTGTCAATTTTACTATAGAGTTCGGGATAGAAATCTCGAAAACCACCCACTGCAAACTCTTTTCCGCGTTTCATATTCGTCAACTCATTTTCGTATTCTTCACTATTATCCATATTGATAGTGAAAAATGGTGCCGGGACAGGGATTCGAACCCCGACCTAAAGCTATCCGCATCCCACCTATAATAATGGGATTCCACAGGCTTCAATGCTACCATTGCGCCTGGGTAATTACCAGTTTACACCATCGGGTGCCAGCTATTTTTGTAACTAGCAATATCCCGGCACGGTGCCCCGGCACGAAGAATGGTTGAACAGAACTCTCCCAAAAAAACCTTTCCTCTCCTCATCTTAGGACTTCATAATATTACAATATATACTATGCCGCCATGCCCCTGTATCGATGAAAACAGGGGGGAAATTACGGATTTTAAGCGCGTTTGAAGTGAAGGATGGAGTTAGGCAATATCGATATTATCTAAAGGAAATCCCAAATCGCCAAGAATTCCCTTGATATTGTGACGGTGATCGCCCTGAAGAACGATGATTCCTTCCTTGGCGCTACCACCACAGGCACATTTCATTTTTAGTTTCGTAACAAGTTCTGATAGCGATATTTCTCGGCTGTTTATTCCTTCGATAAGGGTGACTTCCCGACCCCATTTTCGTCGCTCAACGCTCACTTTTATCCGCTGCTCTGTCTTCGCTAACTCTTGGCAGCGACAAATTTCTTTTGGTAAACTACAAATTGGACAAATTTCTGACATTATTTACCTCGTTAAGCTAGTGGTTAGTGAGTTGCACCTTAACCCTAAAAAAAGCTTACGCTAAACCTTATCCGAGAATGGTTGTAGCCCACTTAATCGAATCCTGTAGTGGATTTAGCGAGCGGCAAGCTTCTTGATGATTTGGGGGCGCTCTTTGTACATTATGCGAGCACCACAGAAGGGACACTTACTAGAAGGTAACGTGGTAGCAAAGGGTTTGCCGCAGTGGGGGCAGCGGTTGCTTGGTGGCATTGAAGGGACAGGTGTTTGACAATAGGGGCAGGAGAGGGTTTTACCACATTTCGCGCAACGAAAGGTCATTTTATGCACCAAAAATTTTAATCCACGTCTTTACGGCATCCTCCGTTACTTAATAAGTTTTGCTCAGTTCTATGGTCGTCTATGGTGGTGGAAGGCTGAGTAATACTACTGCAACAATGGCACTACCAATAATCAATGACATTAAAAATAAACCAAAAATCAGATTTCTATCCTTTCTCCTCATCGGGGTTCACCATTTCCAGGGAGTAATCCTGTGCCCAATAAGCTGGAAAGCCGTTGTAAAGCCGGTACACCTTGTATCTCAGTAGCAAATAAAGGAACTTCTGTGATGATAAAGTCATCGTAAATGTCGTGAATTTGGGCAATGTATTTTTCTTGCATGGTTTTACGTGACTTACAAAATTTGCAATCAGGCTTGTCAGGAAATATCATATTAATAATTATATGGCTACTCGGTATTTCGAATTCATATAGGGCTTGTAACAGACGTTCTGTTTCTGAAACCGCCATGGCCTCAGGAATCATCACAATGACAAAACTGGTGCGTGAAGGATCCCTTAATTCTCCACGCGATGCTGAAATGGTTTCTTTTAGTTTCTCCAATTGTTCAAGTGATTGATCTGGTTCCGAATCGCCACGTCTAAAAAGAGATTTCAAACGTCCAAACATATTTCCAAAACGCATTCGAAGTTTGATAAGTTTTCCAAAAAAACTATCCAACATTTCGGGGAGTCCTAAGAGTCGTAAAGTGTGACCAGTAGGAGCGGTATCAAACACAACTAAATCGTATTCGCATTCTTGAATGAACTCAAGGACTTTGGAGAAAGCTAGCGCCTCATCCGCTCCAGGGGCCGTCATATCAGTGAAGTCTTCTAATCCCATCATTCCCCCTAATGGTCCCATGTCTTCCATTTCTTGGGATTGTGTCATTTGTTGATATTGCTCAAAAGCTCTCCTTGGATCAATTTCCATACCATAGAGATTTTGCACTCCTTTAATCGGTATTACTTCCCCGCCACTTAGATCTTGGGCAAAACTATCACCAAGACTATGTGCAGGGTCTGTACTAATGACAAGGGTTTCGCGTCCGTGTTCCGCAGCCCAAAGCGCGGATGCAGCAGCGTTACTTGTTTTGCCTACTCCTCCCTTGCCTCCAAAAAGAAGAAATCGAAGCGAATCCGTTTCGAGTAATTTGATGAGGGTCATGTGAAATGTAACTCCAATAGTATGCATCGATGGGTAGATATCGCTTAAAGAGTTATCCCGTTAGGGCTAGGGGGGAAGAGGAATGATAAGTTGACTTACTGCTAACATCGTATAGAAAGTGATTACAAATACAGCAATTAGGGTTACGATTCCGACTAGCACTATTGAATATCGCATCCGAACTAAGCCCCCAATCAACCCTGTAAACATTATGATTAGTATCGCAATAAAAATGATTACTGCATCCCAGGATGGAAGAAGAGAGCTAATAGGTCCAACTACAACGAAAGGGTATATCCCATAACCTGAAGAAATTAACAGATAGCCTAATGCTCCCCCAAAAACGATGAAAAGAATCGTCGCAATCTTATCTAACGGCTCATGCTCTTCCTCTTCTGCATTAAATTCTTCATGAATGTCTGCATTCATACTCTTTCTTATTCTCCTGCTGGTTTATAGATTACGAGACAGATGGGAACATTAGCTGTTGCCCAGTTTTGATATTTTCCCTCGTACTTTAAACCATAATCTCTTTGTCCTTGATTACCGAGAATAAGAAAGAGCGTGTGAGGACGAGCTTGTTTATAGAAACCAAGAAGCCAGCGATCAGTTCGGTGAAGGAGCTTTTGTGCAAGTTCTAATGGTGGACGACTTGTATGCTCTTTGTATAAGGTGTCAAAATCGAGAAAATGGATGTAGAGAATATCTGACCGGTTCAGAAGTTTAGCGGTTTCGATGTAGGTTCGCATATCCGACTCAGCTGGACGAAAGGTAGCCTTTCCAGCGTTATTTTGTTGGTCTTCTCGGTCTACGACTACAGCTGTCTTCCCTTGTTGTACAAGATAGGAAAAAAGGTGGAATCCATCATGAAGATTTCCGTGAGTCAGTTCCTCGATGACATTTGAGGCAAAACCATTAGGCGTATCGAGGGTGAGAATAAGACGAGCTTCTTGGAGTAAGAATTGCGGTTTATGAAGGACCACTTCGAGTAATCCAAAATTGTCAAGATGAACAACTACTATGCGCTCTGTAGGGTCATAAGGGGATAAATCAATTCCAGTGACTAAACTTGAAGGTGTATTAACTCCTAATCGAGTTAGAATAGTAGCAGGCATCTGAGCCAAATAACCTTCAATACTCTCGAATGTCACTTCATTCCCGCCAGAATATGGTATGAGAACTAATCCTAGGAATTCTCCTAATTACCTAAAAGAGTTTGTTAGTGTAATCATCGACTGCATATCAACTGCGGTTACCTTAAATGGGCAACAACACGAGGATGAAAACGAAAGCCTGCATTAACAATATCATTGCGCCCTCGAAGATATCGACTTTCTCATCATCGGCCATCGCGCGTATTAAGAACCATAGTGATCCAGCGGCAGTCGCAAATTGGAGAAGCACTGCAGCATCCAAGGGAAGGGGGAGAAATATTGCGGCACCACCCACAATAAGCAGCAGTATTTGGGTTGTTCCACCCAACGTATTACCAATAGCAATGTTAGCTTTGCTTTTACTCGCGGCAATTAAAGCGATTCCATGTTCTGGAAGTGCTCCTGCTGCTCCAATGATTAGAGCCATAATTACAATACGTTGTGGTTCAATGATGCCTAATCCCGTCCATGGAACAAAATTAAATGTGAGCTCAACTGCTTCTGAAAGAAGATATCCAGCAAAAAAGATGCCCACAAATCCTAAAATCGCTAATAGTGCCGAGTTACGCTTTGAATGACGTGGCTTGGGGATTACCCGATCAGTTGGTTTGGGTTTCTTAATAGCATAAACTGCATACAAAACATAAGAAAGAAGCATTAGGAATCCTAGAAGGGGTGGAAGGAAGATTAAATCTGGTGTCAAACCATGAATGATATGATCAACATAAAAGAGGATACCAAATGCAAAGAGTAGAGCCATTGCGACAATGGTCCAACGAATGAGATCTGCATCATCTTCGACGACTTCACGAGGAACCTTTACCACACCAGTTTTTCGGGCTGAGATAACGACAACAATACCCAGGAGTAATATGTTGAATCCGGCTGCCATTACGACGCTCAAAACAGCAATTTCAACTAGTTCCGGACTGCTAGTCACGATACCTCGCCAAGCCGTGAGTCCACTGACGACTGCTTCAGGGGTATTCGATGCTAAAGATGATAGGACTCCGATGACATAGGCACTAAGACCAGCAAAAGCTCCCATCGATTCTAATCCATCAATGGCAAAGTGGGAGCCTCTAAACGTTAGCCAAAGTCCGAATGTCATCATAGCAATAATCAATATCAACATATTTTGAAACAGAAATAGTGCAAGAAGCAAAAAAACCAGAAGCAAAAGTGCCACAACTTGCTCTCGTCGGGAAATATGGAAGACTTTGTGAACTTCAACGGCGCTCGAAATCATGTGTGGTTCTTCAGAGTGATTATCGTCGGGCATAGATATCAGCTCCTTGCGTTTAAAATTGCTCAGTATCCGTCATGGTGTGGAGAAGCATTCCTTCGACAGTAAAAGGCATTAAGTTTTTGGCGACGTTAATGGCGTCGCTAAGTTTTCCTTCATTTTCTGAGTAAATAGTAAGTACTGATTCGCCTTCTTTTACACGAGATCCTACCTTTGCATGTAGGTAGAGACCTGCTCCATGGACTTTCGGGGTTCCTGCTGCCCGTGCAATTCTAACTAGTGCACGATTGCTCAGGGTTGCTACATAACCATCAGAGGGGGCGAGCAAATCATAGGTTTGCTCTCCTACTGGAAGTTCTTTCGGAGTGATTTTTGGATTGCCATTTTGTGCTTCAATGATTTCGCGCATTTTCTTTAGTGCTTTACCTGATGCTAGGATATCCTTGGCTAATTTCCGTCCTCCGCCTCGAACGGCAAGACCTCCCATTTCAAGAAGGATTCCGGCTAATCCCGTAGATTTCTCAATAAGGCTAGTAGGACCTCTTCCCATCAGAGCTTCCAAGGCCTCTTTGGCTTCGAGAGCTGGACCAATGGCATGTCCCACTGGTTGACTCCCATACGTCATGGCACAATGAACATTGATATCAAGCTCATTGCCGACAGTGATAAAATCGTGACTTAGCTTTCGTGCTTCTTCCATTGTGGTCACTTTACATCCTTGACCAGTAGGGATATCCAGAACTAAATGTTGAATCCCAGTAGACATTTTTTTCGCCATTATTGATGCAATCATTTGAGGTCGCGGGTCAATTCGTAATGGATGTTCGACACGAATGAAGAGATCATCAGCTGGAGCGAGGTTAAGTGCCCCGCCCCAAACAATGGCGGCATTAATCTTGCTCACAATCTCTTGTAATTCATCCACTGTGAATTCAACATTGGCAAGAACTTCCATAGTATCTGCAGTTCCACTAGGGCTAGTAATTGCACGGCTACTAGTTTTAGGTATTAATAGTCCCGCTGCAGCAACAATGGGAACAATCAGTAAGGAGACCTTATTGCCGGGTACTCCACCGATACTATGTTTATCAAATACATTAGTACCAAAATCTAGCTGTTCCCCCCTCTCAGTAATGGCCCGTGTAAGGTGAACAGTTTCTTCAAGAGAAAGACCAAGGATCTGTTCTGAGACTAGGAAAGCTGCTATGTCAATATCTAAAAGTCGTCCCGTCACCAGGTCATCGACAATGGCCTTAATTTCTTCTTCTTTAAGGGGAAAACCATCCATTTTTTTCCTAATGGCGACAATTGAAGTTGGCTTTACATCACTTGTAACCTCTACAAAGCCCCCATCAGTTACTCCTAGTTCTTTCTTGACCTCATCTAGAATCCCAACATTCCCTTGTTCTATTAATGAAGTTGAATCTGCGATAGCAACAGTTTCCAGTCTACCATATTTTATAAGAACTCGTTCGCCTGCAAACATTGCTAAGTGTGTTATATCTACAGGATTCAAGAGAATTTTTTGAACTCCGCCTGTATCCATATCAACGATTTGGGTTTTTAATTTCAACCAGGAGACTCTCCTCACTAATAATGAGAATTTGAATATCAATAATCGGATATGAATTTTGGGAAGTAGCTCTTATAATTATGGCGCTACTGTAATTTAATTGCCATAAGCTGGGCATCTTCACCATTGCGATAATAGGATCTTAAGATGCGGATTTTATGGAAGCCTACTTTCTCATAAAGTTGGATGGCAGGGAGGTTGGTCATTCGGACTTCTAATATGATTTCTTTTGCGTTGTAATCTGTCTCCATAGCCTTCATTGATTGTTTGATTAATTCAGTGGCTAATCCCTGGCGACGGAAATCAGGGAGAACAGCTACACTAACAATATGTCCTCGTCGCATCCATCGCAGTCCGAAATTAGATATACCACCCTCCATACGGCACATAATATAGCCAATCACTTTTCCTTGAGTTTCAGCAACATAGAACGCCTTGGCATATCGGTCATAGATATCACGAAAGAAGTATTCAGGATAGTTTTCTGGTAGCGTTTCAAGATTGATCTTCATGATTTGGGGAATATCTTTGGGATCTGCTTTTCGTACTACGAAACCTTGAAGTTCTGTCACTGGAATCAGCAAATAGAGTTCTTTACATCAGAGAATTAAAAATTAACCGCATAACCATTTGGAAAACTTTATGTGGTTTGGTTATCAGGCGTGTTTAGTTTTCCGGTGATTACTAGTGTCTGACGATTTACCTCCACAGAATGGTGATACCGACAAATCTGCTGGGGACACAACACCAGTGAATTCAGACTCGTATATCCCTGATAATTATCTGCTCAAACTTCGAGATATTGTCAGTGAAGAGTTTGTTGTTAAATACGCTTATATTGACGCCTATGATAATTTACCCATTTTTGTTATTCAGGAAGATCCTTTGATAAAAGAACGGTCTTCTCGTCTTACAAAAAAACTAGAATCACATAATCTACTTGCTGTTATTCGTCAAGTTGAACTATTCGAGGGGACAGGCGATAGAAGCACGGTTATTAAGCTTGTTCCTGCACCACCTACCAGACGGGCCCGTAGTTATACGATGAACATCATTCTCTTCGTCGCGACATTAGGAACGGTTTTATTTGCAGGATGGTTCTTTGCAACTAGTGCACCATTTGTATTTATTTACATCAATATCTTTGGTGTTCCATACAACCCCTATATTGTCATGGTTCAATATACCATTGCCATTCTAGCGATTATCGGACTACATGAATTTGGACACTACGTTACAAGTCGATTACACCGTGTTGATGCTTCATTACCATACTTCATTCCCGGATTCTATTATGGTACTTTTGGTGCCCTAATCGTTCAGCGTACTCCCCCTCCAAATCGCGATAGTCTCTTTGATTTGGGGGTTAGTGGTCCTGTCGTCGGATTTGTTGTTGCCGTGGTTGTTCTTGTATTCGGATTATGGTTGAGTCCTATTCTCAGTCCTTCAGAGCTAGCTCAGCTAACAGCCTTCTTACAGACAATTAACGAGCCTGTAGGCACGCTTCCCACACCCATTCTATTTGATTTAATTTGGAGTGTTATGACGATTGGAATTCCAGCAGGATATACTGCCTATATTCACCCCGTTGCATTCGCTGGATGGGTTGGATTTCTTATTACATCCCTCAACTACTTTCCAATTGGTCAACTAGATGGAGGGCATGTCTCTCGATCACTAGTGGGAGGAAAATACCATCGGATCGTTTCCTTCATCGGAATCTTCCTCCTCTTCATCTTTGGCTATTGGTTTATGGCAATGATTGCTTTCTTTCTCTTTGCAGGTCGTCATCCCGGACCAGTTGACGATGTTTCACCCGTCAGTACTTGGCGGAAAATTCTTGGACCAATTTCTTATCTGATGGTCATTTTATTGCTTCCCCCACTTACAATTCCATTCCTCTTTTTCCCCATTCCGTAGTTGGGAATCAATTTTCCCGTCTCTATAACAGAGTCATTGAGTGGATGGAAGGACATCTGTTCCATGAGGCATGGCCCAAACTGTAGCATCACGACCTACTTGCTCAAAAGCCTCATTTAAGGCGCTCTTCAACGATTTGAAGGGTGTTACATAATAATATTCCCTGAGTTCATCGGCATCTAAATTAGAAATAAGATATTGGTGAACTCTTTTAGCTCCCTGAGCCATGTAGAAGATTTTGTGACCGCCCATAATGAAGTTCGTTTGGATTTGATGACTGAGTTCATCATAAGAACGATATTGATGCGCCCATTCCTCGAAGACCTTATGTCCGATTCCCTCACGACATTCAAGGAGAGCGATTAAGACGCCTTCATCACGAACCGCTCCAAGGGCATGAACCATGGCTTTTGTTCCTTGATAGAGGTTGATATCCTTCGGATAACCTGCACTTGTTATTACTATATCAGCT